>JAGYOO010000030.1 GCA_018399295.1 Candidatus Omnitrophota bacterium
AGCGGTTGCTTCCGCGATCGTAAATACAGACAAAACACCCAGGATGCTGATAAGCAGAAATATCTTTTTCATCTTCTCCTCCTTTTTAAGGTGTTGAACTTATTATATAGAAGGCAAGGGGGGAAGGAGATGGTCTGTTTCTTTGTTTTTTTGATTTTGTTCCCCCGGATGGGGAAAAGGAGAAAAAACCGGATTAGATCGATGAGTTTAAGGATTTGGTTTGTCTGGTGGGGTGGAGGCGTTTCAGGGGGAAGTTAAGGGTGATTACTTCTGCGTTGCGGATCGGGGCTTTTCTTTTAGGCTGATATTCAGTAAAGGGTATGGGTTTACGGTTTACGCGGGTGTCGAACTTTTCCAGAAGATAAAGCAAAAAGTTTCTCGTCCCGAGCTTTGATCTGTCGATCCGGGCGTTTGTCAGTTCCAGGGAGGCTAAACGGATTTCTTCCGGCCGGAGCCTCTCCGGCCTGTTTTGGGTTAGTTTTATCTCCCGTTCGATGAATTGGGAAGAGTTTATGGTGCCGTGATAGCCGCGGGAAACAGTATCCAGACAGGTGACATACTTGCGGCCGTTTTTCTCCGTGATGTAGCCGTACACTTTTTGGGACGGCCTTTCCAGGGCTACCATGACTACCTGGCCATCGGTAAGCCGGGCGAAGGTGCGCATCTGATTCGCGGTCAGAGAAACGGGGATGATAGAAGCGATCCTGTATTTTCCTTCTTTTATCAGATTGAACCGGTCGTAAAGCCGGCGGGCCTCATCGATAAGTTCCTGTTCCAGTCCGGCCTCTTCAATGCTGATTACGGGAATTCCGCTTTTGCTGATAACCGGAAGATTATTAGCGCTCTGTTTCAGAGTCTCACTGGTAGGTCTGGCCGCGATGACTATTGCGGAGATCTCGGAGGGGTCCAGGAGCAGTCCTCCAGAAAAGTTTTCCTGATCCCTGAATCGGAAGGCAGTGCTTAGAGGGCCTTGATGGTAACTTACGTGACGTCCCTGCAAATCAATGTCACCGGACAAGGCCAGCCAGAAACTGTAGTCGCGATACCCACCGGCGGTTTTTTGGTCCAGATTGTCCCGGTCAATGATCCTGTCCCGCAAGAGGACGCCCTCATCACCAAAACCCAGGCGTTCGGTCCGCAGGATTTTCCTTCTGAAAAATTGCCGCAGCTCATGTTCTATCTGTCGCTTCAGATGGGAACGGGAGATCGGGGATAAACCCTGTTTGCGCGCGGACCGTTCTGCCTCGCCGCTTAGATTTATCCCATAATAATACTTGGGCAGGTTTGCTCTGAGGCCCGATCCCAGCTGTTCCCGGTATTGCCGGTACCGCTGCCGGAGGTTGTTATAAAGCATCAGCCGGGCCGGCACCGGCCTCTGTCGGGAGAGGCCTTCGATTCGGCGCAGCACGTGATCCACGATCTTTTTCTGCTGATCAAGACTTAAGGGGACGGCGCTGGAGACCGCGGCCTGACGAAAGGTGTCGATCGCGAGATCCAGCGTGACGCGCGAGCCGTGTATGTTTTCAAACACTGTCTGTCCGTAAATCGCTTTATCCGCGACTAGCACATCCGCGCCAGCCCATATTGCCTGCTGCGCCCAATGACGGTCGATTTTGCCGTCAACGCAGATTTCGATCTTTCGTCTGGAGGTGGTTAGTATTTTTCGCAGTTCTCTGATCTTATTTAAGGCCGAGGGGGTGAATCCGCTGATCGTATCGGAAGAGCTTAAGATCGTTATCTGATCGACAAGCGGCAGAAATGGCCGGATCTCTTTCACTGGGGTCTGCGCGCTAAGGGAAAATCCGAGTTTAATATTTTTGCCGGATTTATCTGCTTCCTGTTTTATTAATTTCAACAGGGCGAGCGGGTTTGGAGAACACTCAAAACCGATGATGATGATGTCAGCTTCACCGGACACGGCTTTTGGTATGGCCTGCCGAACGGTTTCTTCTGTTCCCCGGATATGGGCCTCAAGCTCAGGCGGTTTGAGGTAGATTTCCTGTTCTTTTAAAGTAGTAATCGGGCCAAAGCCGCTGGCCAGCGCCGCTCCGACTTTCCACAGAAGATCGATTCCGTCCTGCGTGTCTGTGTGATTGAAGCGAAACCGGTCAAGTCCCTGTCGCCAGGAAAGGTTGACTGCTTCTTCCAGATGTTCTTTGTTCAGGCCATGGAGCGAACCGGAGATCTTTATATCCTTAGGCGACAGTTCAACCGGTCCGGTATATTCAATAATGCCGGGATTCGGAAGATTCACGGATTTTTGGAAAAACGGGTGAAGGTCCGGCAGATCGACCCGCAGGCCGGGAGAGAGGTGCCGCGGCTGGGCAAGGGCTGATGCCGGGATAAACTGATTCAGAAAGAATAAGAGAAAAATAAGAAAATTAAATAATCCGGGTTTCATTGTTTTCAGGATGTCTCTCAGTTAAATTCCTGCCTCGATCCGTGAAGTTCCGTTGTTATTCAACGGTGCCAGAATCCGGATTACTTCAGTTTTAATATAGTTAAAATCGGAAATGATTCGTGAGGCATCAGCTTCATCATCGCTGACGTTCGCGAGCAGATTATTAATCACCCCGTCCAGGTCTTCCAGTTCTTTAAGTCTATTTTCTCCGAATAATGCGATGATAAATTCCACGTCTCCGGCGGCATGGGCCTGAATAAACTTCTTTCCCAATCCCCACGGTCTTACCAGATTATCCATCACGTTTTCCAGGAGAGCGATCAAAGGCAGATACAGTTGAATCTCTCCGTTGCCAGCCAGTTCGCGGACCATAAACCTGCCGGCCGGAGAGTGGAGCTTGGTTATTCCCGGATGCGCGGTAATCAGGCGGGTTCTTTTCCAGGCTGAAATTCTTTTTAACGGATCACGGCTGAGGTTGACTCCAGTGCCTTCGACATAGGCCTGGAGGGAATGCCAGGTGACCAGCGCTTCTTCCAGCCAATCAAACGGTGCTCCGCCGAAGATCTGGTGAAATGTCTCGTGCATGATCAGCAGAAGCTGGGCTTTCTTGTTAAGACTGGATGGGATGCCGATTCGCCTGATCCAGGAGTGGGCGGCGCCGTCGACAATAGTCTTACCCCGTTCGGGAGTATAAAAATACACGGTATTCGAGATATCGGTAAAGGGAAGGTTGTTTTTTTCGCAATAAGCCCGGACCATTTCCATGGCCTCGGATATTGTCTGCTGTTGGCGCTTGTTCGGCTTGCGATATCCGCTTGACTGAATCAGGGAGAGAGATATCTGCTCGGTAAATTCAAATTCCAGTGAGGCCGGATTAAGTAAACCCCGTTCGATTCCCCGGACAATCCTGAACATGATCTTGGCGGAAAGGCTTTTCTGAACCACTGCCGGTGAAAAGTCTCTGGCCGCGTTCGTATAGGCCGTGGTTACCTGGCGGCTGATTTTTTCCCGATTTGTTTTTTCGGGACTATCAGGCAGGACAAGATGGGAGTAATACAGGCTGCTTCGCAGGCTGTTGTTTTCAATCTCAAGCGGTGGAGACAGTTTATCTTTCTGACCGTAAACCGGGACAGTTGCCAGTAAGAACAAAAGGATAAGTGAAATAACGCGGATGTTGCTGATATTAACACAGGAAATGGAAAGTTTCTTCCGGTTGTCCTGATTGCGGGATTCGACAGAGCTCAGTTTGTTTCGTATGCTGTGGAAAGCTATCAACAGCAGTGGACACGGTTTATCTAAACAGACTGCCGTCCGGCGGTATCCAGGTAAAGGATATGGAGTTATCATGGTTGTAACTGAACTTGAGGTGATTAGGCCTGGGATATATTTCATTACTTTGATAAAGTTAATAAAATATACCATAAGTTTAACATTTTACAAGGGTAATGAATTAAAATGCTTGGCAGGAAGAAACAGGCCGGAGAGGGCGATCTAAATTAGTGGAAATTACCGGCTAATCAGGTTAGAATAAAGTAAATTGCCATGGATCCGAAATTTATCCGCTTTTTCATCAGACGTCATCTGTTAACAAATCTGGTTCTTATATCTGTGCTGCTGGGGGGTGTTCTGGCCTGGCAGCAGCTGCCGAAGGAAGAGATGCCGGATGTTACCATGGATCGGGTACGCGTGTCCGTGGCCTACCCCGGAGCCTCGGCCGAAGAGGTCGAGTATCATGTTACCCGTCCTATGGAAGAAGCGCTGGCCGATCTCGACGGCGTTTACCGGGTTACCAGCGCGACTTCTACCGGAAGCAGTCAGGTTACTGTAGAGCTGGAAAAAGATCTTAAAGAAAAGCAGGAGGTTATCTCCGAGATTCGGAATGAGGTCCTGGATGTAGACCTGCCTGAGGATATTACCGTGGAGCCGGAGGTGAGGGTATTCAAGACCTCGCGTCGGCCGATTATCGATGTCGCGTTTTTCTTTAAAGAAAAGATTATTCTGGATGTGGTCTCGCGCCAACAGTTGCAGGAGTATGCCTTGGCCATGGAACACCAGCTTCTGGCCCTTCCTGAGGTCAGCCGGGTCAATCGTTCCGGATATCTGCAGGAAGAGATCCAGATTAGGGTCGATCCAAAGATGCTGCGGGAGTATGATATCCCGTTCAATACCGTCATGCGTGAGGTCCGGGCCGGGAATATCCGACAGCCCGCCGGGAATATTGAGAATGAGTTTGAATCCAAGGTAACCGTGCTCGGAGAGTTGGATGAGGTCCAAACGCTTAAACAGTTCGGCGTTCAGGGCGGATTTGAGGGAAATATTGTCCGATTGTCGCAGATCGCCGATGTGGGGAACGGGTTTGAAAAGAATAAGAGCATTTATAAGATAAACGGCCGGGAAGGTGTTTTTCTGAACGTGGTCAAGAGCTCCGGCAGCGGTATTCTTGACGCGGTAACGGCCGTGCAACGCCGGGTAAAATCCTTTCAGGCCGATACTCTGGCTGGGACGCCGGTAGAGGCAGTTTTACTGGATGATGAGTCAGTGGATGTGAAGAATCGGCTGAGCCTGATCGGGACGAACGGGCTTTTGGGGTTCGCGCTTGTTCTGCTGTGCCTGTTTTTATTTCTGGATGCCCGGGCGGCGATCTGGGTAGCGGTCGGGATTCCGTTTACATTTTGTTTCTCATTGATCGGGGCCTTGTGGCTGGGATATTCGGCTAACAATATTACTCTGGCGGCGATAATCATCGTCATGGGTATGGTGGTTGACGACGCGATCGTGGTTTCCGAAAATATCAACCGTCTGCGCGGCCAGGGGCTTAGCCTGGAAGAGGCTGCTGAACAGGGAACCGCCTTTGTGTTTCTGCCGGTTATTGCCAGTATTCTTACCACCTGTGTAGCGTTTATCCCACTCATGTTTTTTTCCGGCCGGTTCGCGATTATGGCCAAGTTCATCCCGCCGATCGTTTTCCTGATGCTTGCCGGAAGCCTGCTGGAGGCCCTGCTTATTCTTCCCGGCCATATGGCCCTGCCGTTTGACCGGATTAAGAACTTTTTGAAACTGCCGCCTGCCGCATTAGAGCCCAAAAGACACTGGTTTTCTTCCTGGGAAGATAAGTACGAGCGTCTTATCCGGCGGCTGCTGAAAAACAAGGGAAAAGTCTTTCTCGGTTTTGCCCTGTTTTTGCTGCTGTCCGTGATTATCGGGACAAGCCAAATGAGGTTCGTTATGTTCCCGAATGAGGAAACTCGCAATATCAATATTTCCGGCCGGATCCCGTCCGCTGCCAGCCGGTATCAGACCGCGCGCCTGGCGCAACCGCTGGAGGAGATCCTGCACAGCTACGTGGGGAAGGAAGTTATCGGATTTCGCAATATTATTGCCCGGGGCCGGCACGGCCAGGCGGATGAGGAAAACCTGTTTCGGATGCGGGTGGAGATCGTTCCGCCGGAAAAACGAAACAAGTCGGCGGCAAAGCTGATCGCCGAATTTGAGAAAAAGTTCACCGCGGTTCCGGGTGTCAGCGAATTGAAGTTCAGCAGAAGCTGGCATGGCCAGGACGGAGACAGCCCGATAAAATTGCAGGTCCGCGCTAATAACGACGCTACACGGGACCGGCTGTGTGAGGCCATGGCTGAAGAGTTCAGGAAACATCCGGCGCTGGTTAATGTGGAGATCGATCGTCCGCTGCGGAATCCGGAATACCGGTTGTCTTTGAACCGGGATAAGGTCCGGCGCTTGGGAATAAATCCGGAGGATATCGCGGCTACACTGCGGGCCGCGCTGGAGGGCAGGATATTATATGAGTTCGGGGCGGCGGAAGAAACCGTGCAGGTCAGGCTCACGATCCGGGAAGAAGACAAGAAAGATCTGGCCGCGGTCCTGTCGATCCCAGTGGAAAACCAGGGACAGTACCTGGTGCCGCTGCAGGACCTGGTGACGGTTGAAGAGGCGGCGGCGCCGGAGTCGATAATCCGGGAAGAGGGGAAAAGGACGACTACCGTGTTTGCTGACCTGAAGCCCGGCAGCGGTAAAACACCGCTGGAGATCGCGGATTATTTCGAGCAGAACGTGTTCGGCCGTTATCTGCGGGAAAATCCCTCGGCCATGCTCGAGTTCGGAGGCGAGATAAAGGATTCACGGGAGTCGGGACAGGATTTTCAGCAGGCGGTGATAATGGTTCTGATCCTGATCTACATGATTTTGGCCCTACTGTTCAACTCTCTGATGAAGCCGTTTGTCATCATGCTCGCGATCCCGTTTGGGATTGTCGGAGTGATTCTGGCGTTCTGGCTGCACGGAATAAACCAGTACGGCTTTTTCGCGCTGATCGGTCTGATCGGGCTTTCCGGGGTCGTGATCAATGACGCGATAATCATGGTGGTGAAATTAGACCGGGAACTTAACGGTTCCGGTGCAGGAGGGGATATGGATGAAAAGATCGCCGCGGTCTCCAAGACCAGGCTGCGGGCCGTGCTTTTGACTACGATCACTACCGTTGTGGCGATCATTCCCACTGCCTACGGCTGGGCCGGATATGATTCCATGCTGACGCAGATGATGCTGGCTTTGGGTTGGGGGCTGTTCTTCGGTACGGCGATAACCCTGGTGCTGATCCCCTGCCTGTACAGTCTGCTGAAAACCAAAAACAGATTTAAGTCCCAGGTTCCGATCGGAGCGGGGCTGTTGCTTGTTCTGGGGCTGATTGCACCCGGGACGGTACAGGCAAAAGCCGAGCCGGTCCTTTCGCTGCAGGAGTTCATTGTCCTGGCTTCCGGCCGGGATACGGTGTTTGAACAGATCCTGATCGACAAGCTCGCGCTTAAGTACGCCAGAGACCTGCGCCTGCCGGCCGGAGACATTGTATTTCAAGCCACGGCCCAGCACAGCCTGATCATGGATCCGGACGACGAGGCGACCGAGGCCAAAGTTTCGCTGAGTAAATTGTTTCCCCGGCAGGGGACCGAGATCTCGGCGGCCTATTCGGCCGCCCTGACTGGTTCAGATGTCGGTTCGGACCTGACCCTGCTTATCTCCCAGCCGATCGCGGAAAACGCCTTTGGCCGTTCCACCCGTCTTTTGGACAAAATCGTGGGGTATGAAGTCCAGGTGGCTGAGTTCCAAATCGTAGAGGCGTATGAGGATTATCTGGCCTTGCTTATTCAAAGTTACTATGACTGGTATGAGGCCTGGGAGCAGCTGCAGGTGGCGCGTTCGCTTTATGAAAAAAATATGGAACTTCTGGAAAATATCAAGGCCCGGCAGCGGAACAGTATCGCCTTGCCGGTAGACGTGAACAAGATCATGCTTCAGGTCCTGGCGAATGAAGAGAATCTGGTAAGCCTGAATAACGCCTATGCCGGCTATCTTAATCTGATTAAACAGGCGGTCCGCTGGGAACGCGGCGTGGAACCGGTTCCGACTGAGCCCGGACTTTATCGGAGGATTGAAACCGATTTTTCCGATTACCTGAAGGCCCGGAATGAGACGCGCACCGCGGTTATCCTCCGATTGCTTCTGGAAAAATCCGGGATCGAGGCGAGGCGGGCCCGGGATGAGCTGCTGCCTTCTACCCGATTGTTTGCCGGTCTTTCTCTGGACGGAGATAAGTACGATTTAGAGGAGGAGGATAAAAAGGCCTTTGCCGGGATTTCTTTCGAATTTCCGTTTGCCGGAACCCTGGAGCGTGCGAACTATCAGGTGCAAGAGATCGAACAAAGGAAAGCGGGGCTGGCGCGGGAAAATACCCTGATCTCTCTGGATACTCAATTGGAGAATCTTTATTGTGAGCTGGAGCGGGAAAGAAAACTGATCGAGATCGCCGAGAAAAAGATCGAATTGGCCCGGGAGATAGTGGAGGCAGAGACTGTAAACTACTCTTACGGCAAGACGGATCTTAACGATCTTATTGATGAGATAAACAAGCTGGAGGAAAACCGGTTCAGCCGGATCCTGCATGAAGTCCGGCTGCGGCGTCTGAACATCGAATGGTTGAGGCTTACGGACAGGCTGGTGGGCGCTGATGAGGTTCTTGACGTAAGGCAGGGGGGGTCTGACTAAACCGACTTATCGACAACAGCGCGGCCAAGTGCTGGTGTCGTAGGAAAGCTTTCTTTTGGCTGGGCGGGAAGATTATCAAAAAACCATTCGATCTTCCCCCGGATCTGTTCGGCCGGTTTGCCGGAGAGCATCCGCGTCAGTTCGGCCGGACTGATGAATATATCTACTTTTAACTCTTGTTCAATCTCCTTGAGCAGCTCTTCACAATACCGCCGGCCGGTTTTAGACGGGAGACTGCGTTTGAAGGCCCGTAATTCTTTTCGGATCAGGTAGAGTTTCTGAATATGGGCCTGCCCGCTGAAACTGCGTTGCTGACAATAGTGGAACAGGTACAGGTTGCCGTAAAACTGGGCCCGGGGGGAGTTGAGGGCGCACATCGCGGAGGCGATGGCATACTTTATGTCCGGTGCCGGTTCGGAGCCAAGGCGGGTTACCATCAGCCGGCCTGCTCCCGGATAACCGTTTTCTTCCAGGGCCAGAGCGGCCTGAGTAATGATCTCCTGATCGTCGTAATTGATGATCTCCCGGAGAAGTTTCCAGTGCCGCTGTTTTCCCAGAACCTCGATGACGACTGATTGGCCGTCAATAATTCCATAGTTGAATCCTCCGGTCATTTCTCCGACCATAATCTCGCCGGATGAGACTTCGTATTCAAACAGGGCGAATAGTTTGGGCAGGATTTTCTCAAATCGTTCTTCACTAAGCAGAGATGTGTTATAGATCAGAGACGGTAAGGCAGTGCCTTCGAGTCGGGTCAGGTCCTGGCGCAGGATCTCATCTACGATAAAGTCTTCGGCTTCGGCTGAATCGATCTCCGCGATAACGTCTACCAGCAGAGAGCGGGCATGGTTGTTCCGGCTCAAAGAATAGGTTTCTTTAAGTTGAGGGATGTCTTCCGGTCCGGAAAGCTGATGCAGGCCGGCGGTGATGAATTCACGTTCTTCCGAAAGCCGGACTCTTTCCAGAAGCTTGAGCAGTTCCGGCATTAATTCCCGCGCCTGCAGCAGCTGGATCTGTTTCATCAGCGGCGCCAGATCACGGGGGGAGTTGTGGTTTTGGAGCTGATCTCTGAGAATGTTCAGGGCCTGATCGCGGCCGATAAACGGATTGATAAGTTTTAGTTCAGCATTTGAGAATATCTGCCGCCGGGAGATTTGGCCGGACTTGGCCTGCCGGTATTCGCGCAGAAACAAGACTTTGGCTGGTT
>JAGYOO010000300.1 GCA_018399295.1 Candidatus Omnitrophota bacterium
ATAGCTGACGCTACGGATATCCGGGCGGTGCTCAACAATAGTTCTCTTGTCAAACAGAATCACGCGGTACACGTGGAGATTATTACTAATATTATTCCTGGTTATAACTCCAATGAACGGGAGGCGAAAGAGATCGCCGCCTGGATTTTTCGCGATATGGGGAAAGAGACCCCCTGGCACCTTACGCGTTTTTTTCCTTACGGCAAACTTAAAGACGTGGCGCCGACTCCGGTCGGCATGCTGGAAAAGATTCATAAGCTGGGGGTTGATGAAGGACTCAGTTATGTTTTTATCAGCAATGTTCCTGATCACGCGGCCAGGCATACGTATTGTCCTAAGTGCAAAAAGATAGTTATCCGACGTGAAGAATTTGACGAAATCCAGAGCCGTCTTAAAAACGGGGTCTGTCCGCATTGCAAGGCATTGATCTTCGGTCGGTTTTCTTTATGAAGCAGATTTCGCCAGAGATATCCCGTCCCCGGATGATTTCGTCGATATTTGAAGTCCTGATGCGGTCTTTCGGGCCGCAGAACTGGTGGCCCGCCCGGACCCGTCTGGAAATGATCATCGGCGCAATCCTGACCCAGAACGCCTCCTGGAGTAATGTTGAAAAGGCAATACGAAATCTGCGGCGCGCCAACATGCTTCGGCTCGAGGCGTTGACCCGGGCTGAGGCCGGAAAACTGGCGGAACTGATCCGCCCCAGCGGGTATTACAATATAAAGGCCGGCAGGATCAGGAACTTCCTTGTTTATCTGAAGCAGCGGCATAACGGTTCTTTAAATCGGATGTTTGCCTGGGACTGGCCGCGGTTAAGGCAGGAACTGCTCGAGGTAAACGGATTGGGAGAGGAGACTGTTGACAGCATCCTGCTGTATGCCGGTAATAAACCGGTATTTGTAATCGATGCCTATACCCGTCGCGTTTTGACGCGTCACGGGCTGATCCGTGGCAAAGAGCCTTATTCAGCTTTGCAGGAACTATTTACGAGAAGTTTGCCCGCGGATCCGGAAATTTTTAATGAATATCACGCGCTGCTGGTTAAACTGGCGAAGGATTTCTGTCGCAGCCGTAATCCCATCTGCTGTGAATGTCCGTTGAATAAAGAAATGACAGAGAAGACGGGATTGCCGGCAGACCACAGCTGGGGATGCGCGTTGTATCCAGGTTGATGTTTTACGTCGACTTCGGTTGAGAGCGGTGGTATTGATAGATTAATAAATGGTGTGGTATCCCTTGGCAAAGCGTGGAGAAAATCTCTTTGATATTTTCCCCTCTGCCTGCGGGATTCCTGCCTGCCGGTAGGCAGGAATTCGGCTAATGATTTACGTCGACTTCGGCTATGGGGCCGTAGTGTTAGTAGATTAATAAGTGGTTGAGGTATCCCTTGGCAAGGCGTGGGTGAAAATCTCTCTGATATTTTCACCCACTGCCTGCGGGATTAATTCGGCTAATGCTTTACGGAGCTTGGCTCCGTAAAGCAAAGCCTCATTAAGGAAAAAATATGCGGATTTTATTGACTAATGATGACGGGATTAATTCTGAGGGGCTTACTCAGCTTTATCTGAAGCTTAAACGTAATAATGATGTAATCGTCTGCGCGCCGGAGGCTGAACAGAGCGCGGTGGGGCACGCGATAACCCTTAACCGTCCGTTAAGGGTAAAAAAGGTTACGCGGAGCGGTAAATTTATCGGTTATGCCGTAAGCGGGACTCCGGCTGACTGTGTTAAAATCGCGGTCCGCTCTCTGCTTGAACAACCGCCGGAGATGGTTATCTCCGGGATAAATTACGGGCCTAATCTCGGTTCAGACATCCTTTATTCCGGTACGGTATCCGCGGCCACGGAAGGCACCATCCTCGGGATTCCTTCGGTCGCTTTTTCCCTGGCAACTAAAAAAAACGGAAATTTCAAGACTGCCGCGGACATCGCCGGGAAAGTCATCAGCATCCTGAAAACAGCTTCTCTTCCTGACGGAATTCTGCTGAACGTGAATATTCCCGCTGTTGCCAAAAGCAGGATACGCGGGATAAGCATCACCAAGCAGGG
>JAGYOO010000301.1 GCA_018399295.1 Candidatus Omnitrophota bacterium
GAGACTTATTTGCCGGATGCCACGATCGATCGGCCGGACGATGACGGGACCTGGACCAGTCCGGTGTATAAGATCGATGCCCTTGCGCTGGATTCTCTGGAGTGGAATGAGACCTTGGGTAATCCCGGGGATATTACGTTTAATCTCCGGACCGGGGCCACGGCGGCGGCCTGCGCGCTGGCGGCCTGGTCGGCTACTGATTATACCGATTCAAACGGTTCGGATATCTCCGCCGAGACTGCAGACACTTATATCCAGTTCAAGGCTAATCTTTCGACTACAGACACGGACTACTCGCCGTATCTGATCAGCCGGGATAATTATGTTATCCGCCTGGCCTATGTGAAGTCTGGGTCAACGAAAGAGGCTGACTATGCTTCTATCTGGCAAAGCGGGTGGATTGACTTTGAGGCGCCGGGGTTTAATAAGTATCTGGAAGTTATTACCGTGTACTACGAGGGCGCCGCGGGAACGCTGACGTTTAATGTCAAGAACAACGAGGGCGACACGGACGATTCCTTTGATATCAACATGGCCGTTGATCCGGATGATGACAGCACGGACGCCTATCAAGGCACGGACGAGAACAAGTATTTTGTCTATTACCCGTCGATAAGTGAACCAATGATCGGGGAGGCGTTTCAGTTTAAGATCTCAGAAAGCGGGGGTGGCGAGTGGAAGGTAAAGAAAATAAAGGTGCAGTGCCGTGTTGAACAGATTACTGATTAGCGCACTGGTGGTGGTTTTATTTGTAGTCGGGGCGGCCGTAATGTATCCCTTAAGTATAAGGGCACAGGAAAACGTTACCGATTTTGACAAGCAGAATTTAACGGTACTCAACGAGGAGCTGCGGAAACTGCGGGATGACGTGCGCGATCTTCAGGCCCGGGTTGCGGTTCTGGAAGGTCCATAAACAGGAGGGTAGAATGAAACGGTTTTTACTGGTTCTGGTGTTACTGGCAGTCTGCGCGCAGCCGGGGTTTTGTATTGACGAATGGGATTCATCCGATCCCGCCGGCACGGAGAGTCCTTCGGACCTGGACACGATCATCCAGACGAATAACGGGGTTCTGGACCGGATGCTGGCTGATTATAAAAGCGGGTGCAAGCTGGAATATGTCTCCACAGCGACTTTTTATGTTAAGGCTGGCGGGGTGGTCTGCTCTAACGAGGCCGGGACCACAAACCGGATCCGAAGGAATACAGCAAATACTACAGTCACCTGGGCGGATATTGATATCGGGTCCGAGGCAGTAAGCACGACTTATTATGTTTATGCGGTGGCTGATGCGGACGCGACGACGTTTACGGTGAAGATCTCGACGTCGGCAACAAAGCCTAACGGGGTCACTTATTATCGCCGGCTGGGTACGTTTTACAATAATTCCTCTGGAAATATCGAACAGATCAACGAAGATGTGACCAAGGTTGCGATTGCCTCTGGTACAGTGGCGCACGGCGGCACAATCCCGCTGCCGGCCGGGTTTGCTGAGGCTGAATGTCATTGGATGGTTTCGCTGGGAAATGGGGATTCTTCTCCGCCGCGTGGCCAGAGTCACCCGGACGGGCTTACTTTTCATGTGTCGGCAAGCGGAACCCGGACGGTTACGGCTCAATGGTTATGTATCAACAATCCCGCTTCTTCCGGTAATCTTGTTTCTGCTAATTACATAATCATCGGCGTCAGGGCCGGAAACTGAGGAGGGACTATGCGTTATTTACTTGTTGCTTTTCTGCTGCTGATCTGCAGCCCGGCGGTTGCGGGTTCGTTTTATGTGGTTAATGCCGACGGGCAGGTCATGGTCAAATGCGACCAGAAACCGGACGTTGCCGACGTGGAAAGCCGGGGGGAAAAGATTGTTTTCTCGGAAGAGGATCTTTCCCTGGGCGATGCGGCGTTTAAAGGCGGGAAGATCGTCAGAAGGCAGAAAACCGCGCTGGAAGATCATCGACCGCTTCAACATCCGCCACCTCGACGCCGACGACGACAGCATCCGCCTCGACATGAGCACCCATGTGGAGCACGCGGTTACTTCGGT
>JAGYOO010000302.1 GCA_018399295.1 Candidatus Omnitrophota bacterium
TTTCTGCCTCCCGGCTTAGTCCGGCATTAAGACTGGATCCATCCGCGCCGGTCTACTCCGCGTTAATTGAGATCAGTAAGCAGGATCTGGAAAAGGTAAACCCTTCGTACGCGGCTGAAGACGGGTTTGTGTTCCGGAAATGGGACAAAAATCCGCTCCGGATCGCGGCGGGTCTTTTTGGTGAGTTAACGGTTTCCAACGCCAAAGAAGTGGAAAACCTTTTTCAGAGGCCCGCGCAGGAAGTTGTTCTCCAGGTGAATGAGAAGCTGCGGCAGGTGAAGCAGGAACTCTGTCAGGTTGATCCGTTCCTCGAACCGAATGATTTTGACGTGGACGTGGAGGTGAGCCACGGCTTTTGGAAAAGTGGCCTGTTTGCCGCTGCCTCCGGCCGTAATCTGGTCATCCGGCTTAGCGCTTACGCCTTTCGTAATCCGGATTTTCTCCGGTTGGTTATTCAGCATGAACTTTATGATCTGAAACTTACCGCGATGTTTCCCGACCTCGAACCCGCGGTGCGCGAGGCATTTGTCCTGATGAACGTGAATATAAGCGGATTCATCGCGCTAAACAGTGCAAGTCCTGAAAAGGCGGATAGGATGCTGGCGGATCTGAGATCTGTCGCGGATACGACCAGGGGACTGTATCCCCGCTGGAAAATGATCTTTGATAAAAACTTTGCTGGTGACCCGTTTGCTGTTAATCCCGGCCTGCGATATTTAAACGAAGCGTCTACTTTGTTCGAAGATATCTGTCTGATGGTTGCTGATGAGAAAAAGCCGTCATATTATCCGGGGCTGCGCCAGCGGATGAGAAATTTGATTTTCACCAAAGAAAAAGTCCAGCCCTTGAAACTCAAGATGCTTCGGCTGCGCGTCCAGCAGCTGACCCATGCATTAATGGAATATCGGCAATTGACCGGGTTTGACGCATTCAGGCCCTTGTCGGAAATGAAGAATGTGCCGGTTTTTCTGAAAGAACTTTCCGGATTCGCGGACCGGATCGAGGTATATGAGAAGGACTTCTCTGTGTTCTGCCGGATCAGGATTTCTTCAGATAATGAAAACCCAGAATTCGCGTATTTGCTTCTCGATCGAAAAGATAATCCTGGGCTGATTCTGGGAAGCCATGGCCGGATTTACGGAGGCAGTCTGGAAAAATGGCAGAACAGCCGTCATGACCTGTTCGTGTTCCCCGGAGAGAGGGAAAAGGAGAAGCAGGAGCATTGGAGAATGCTGGTCAACGAGTCTTTGGCCAGGGTGGCCAAGAGGATCGGTAACACTGATAAAGAGATATCCGGTATGCAAAACAGATTCAGTTCCCTGTTAAGGGAGCTGGGCCGGAGCCCGGATCTGAATAGATCAAACTGGCGGCAGGTGAAGAGCTCTATCGGGTCGAGGCAGGGGCCGAAGATTTACTACGTGCTTAGTAAGATAATCGATTCATATTTAGACCGGAAATTTCCCCGTCTGTTTCTGGGGGAAATGGATCTGCGTGTCTCTTCTCTTGATAAACTGCGGTTGTGGCCGGTAAGCGAGCTTCCGGACATAAAGCCGCGGATGCTTTCCTGGCTGCGGCCGGATTCGCGGAACTCAGTTCCAATAATGTACCGTCAGGCTGAGAAGGTTTCTCTGGCGGAAATAAAGTCCCGGCTTGAAAGCCTGGAAGGGGTGATTTCACTGCCAGGCCCCCGGGGAGTGCCTCTCAGTCAACAGATGCCAATAGTTTCGTCTTCTGTATTCATGCAGGCAATTTAGAGATGAAAAAATTCAAAGGAAAATTAATAAGCATTGTTATCGCTGTTTGCATGCTTACGGCTGATATTGCTCCCGCGGCAGCTTCTGCCGGTGTTAATGGCTGCCTTTCTCCTTCTTTTGTTCTGCCTTCCCCGGGTTTTGAGATAAAGTTTCAGCGTGAGATGGCGGTTCTCGCGAATCTTGAGGGGAGACTGTCCCTGCTGACCGGACTTTCAGCCGGGGAATGCCGGTTTTTGCTTAGAAATGATTTGCATGCCGGTTCTGAATGGATCTTCGCTG
>JAGYOO010000303.1 GCA_018399295.1 Candidatus Omnitrophota bacterium
ATCTTTTGCTAAGATGCTGTTGACTAAGATGCTGCCCGCTCGAGCTCATGACCTGTCAGCTAATGTTTTTATACATCCCGTAGCGCCTTAGGAAGCGCAGGAGCAGTCTTACGTTTCGGTTTTTCCGTGAAGTGCTCACCTGAGATCCCCTTTTAGGGGCTGGGGGTCTTACAGGAAATAACCGAAACGTTCGCTCCGAGCACTCCGTGCGCCTGCTTTCTTTGGATACTTTCTTTGCGTTAAAGAAAGTATCCCGGGGTTAAGGGGCAGAGCGCCC
Organism: Candidatus Omnitrophota bacterium; assembly: GCA_018399295.1. Classification (GTDB taxonomy): domain Bacteria; phylum Omnitrophota; class Gorgyraeia; order B26-G9; family B26-G9; genus M55B170. The sequence continues at coordinate 278 of JAGYOO010000303.1, forward strand.
TTAGTAATATATCTTTTCAGAAGGGAGATTAAGGGGGCGGGCACAGCCCCCTTAAAACTTCCCTTTGAATAAAACCAAAAAATCCAACTTCGCAAGTTGGATTTGGTCCTGTTATCTTCTATCTTTCCCTAAAACAAGCTCCTGAGCTATGAGCTTATCAGGTTCATCCTCTATGTTTTCTGACTTCCGTCATCCGACTTCGGTCTTCTCTCAAGTGAGCCCTTCGGCTCTGCTCAGAACAAGCAAAGCGAACGTCCACATAGCACATAGCTCATAGCGGCACTCCAGCGCCTCCTTCTCTGCCCTCTGCTCTCTCTACTCTCTACTTATGAGCTCATGCCTGCCTGCTGGTAGGCATGAGCTGTGAGCTAAATTCACACATCCCATACAGCCTATGAGCTTATGAGCTAATGAGCTGTGAGCTAAAACACTAAAACGCAACCGTAATCCCGATCCCTATCCCCGCGCCAACGGCATTGGCGCCCATGTCTTTCCAGCTGAACTCCTCATCGATCAATTCCTTCACCACTCCCACGCCCAGGGTGGTCAGAAACGCGGCCAGGCGGGCCCTGTCTTCGGACCAGTTTGTATTTTTTTCAAAACAGACATACGCGGAAACGCCTATCAAAGAGGAAACTGCAATGTGTTTTTTCTTGTCCTCTCCGCTCCAGGAATCCTCCGCTGCCCGGCAAAGCGCGGGCAAAAGTCCCAGACAGATAACCAGCAGCGCGACTATTCCGACTCGCACCTCCATTATTATTCCTCCCCCAGGATCTCCAGCATGTCCGCGTGCAGCAGTTTATTACTGGCCAGAATGCTGTTTCCAAAAATGTCGAACGGCTCGCCGCGGAAATCACTGACCCTTCCTCCGGCCTCGCTCACAATACGCATTGCGGCCGCGGTATCCCAGGGAAACAGGTCGAGTTCCCAAAAGCCGTCAAACCGGCCGCAGGCCACATAACAAAGGTCAAGACAGGCCGAGCCTGCCCGACGTACTGCCATCGAGGCCATCATGAACCGGCTGAAATTATCCAGATTATTTTTTTTCTGCTCTTTAAACTTATACGAGAAGCCGGTGGAAAGAAAACTCTTTTCCAATTCATCAACAGCGGATACCTTTATCGGCTGACTATTAAGAAACGCACCCCGGCCGGCCCGGGCCGTGAATAACTCTTCCCGCAGCGGATCAAACACTACCCCAATCTCTACCTGACCATCCCGGACCAATCCAATAGATACGGCAAAAAAAGGAAACCCGCGGGAAAAGTTGGTGGTCCCGTCCAGGGGATCGATTATCCAGCAAGCCGGCCCCCGGTCTTCCGGCGGCCGTTCTTCCGAGATAAACCCATAATCCGGAAATTCCCGGCCAAGAGCCTTGATGATCATGGCCTCGGAGCGCTTATCCACATCGGTAACGATATTTATCCTGCCTTTATATTCGACTTCTTTTATCTCCCCCAGGCTGGCCTTGATCATCCTCCCTGCTTCCATCGCGGCCGCGATCGCCGTATTCATCTCATGGTCCATGCCTGTATTCTCCGAACTCTTATATCTTAACAATCAAACCGTCTTGCGCCGCCCGAACCGCGGGAAAACTCTTTTTAACTATCTGTTCAGCCTGCTGTCTCTGGCGCGGATTTTTGTACGCAAAGGCTAGTGTTCAAATGGCAGCAGCGCCCATCGATTGCAGGTCAAGGGCCAACTATGTGAAGGGAGGCAGGCATGTGCGAATCCTTGTCAGGAGTTTTCGGTGC
>JAGYOO010000304.1 GCA_018399295.1 Candidatus Omnitrophota bacterium
ATCCGGGACCACTGCTGTTCCAATCCGCTTTTTTCCTGGACTGCGGTCTGAGTTTGAGTTGAGGCCTGCTGTCCGGCCTGCATCGCGGCCTTGCTCAGAGATTTGATTCCGCTGCTCAGTGTCCCAAGCGCGCCGCTGATCAGCGATCCGACTCCGGCTGTCAGAAAAAAGGCTGTAATAAGAGTGACTACCCCCCAGGTAAGTATTCCATGCAGCACTGAATCAAAAGTGGTCAGAGTTCCGGCCAGTCTCCCGCTGACCCAGGCTCCCAGGTATACTGCTACGATACCGCTGATCACCCACCAGACCCCGGCGGTCATCCCGAATTTTTTTGGCTGCTCCTCGGCCTTCTGAACATTGATCAAACCTGTAGCCAACCCTAACAGAGAGAACATCATCTGAGTGACGAAGACGATTATTACTCCCGCGAATATCGCTCCCCAGGAAGCAAAACTAAGAATGGCATTATCCATGATCATCTCCTTTTGTTATAACCTGCTTATAACTGTTTTCTGTCAATTTATACCGAACAAGGCCGGATAAAAAGTGCCTGTTTCCCGAATTTTCTTCACTGATTCCGCTTATTGAGTTGGACTGATGTCCTTAAATATCTGCTTTGGAGTGATTTTTGCGAAAGCCGGCGGGGGGTGATTTATTTTTAAGGTATTTGAATTAAGTCCCGGTAAATGATATGATTAGGCTATGACAAATACTAACTTTTATGGAATGGGAATAGCTCCCGGGCTTCTGGAAGTGATCGAGAAGCTGGGATTTAAGGTGCCGACACCTATTCAGGGTAAGGCGATTCCTTTTGGAATCGACGGCAAGGATATAATCGGGGTCGCGCAGACGGGAACAGGGAAAACTCTGGCATTTGGGATCCCGATGATCCAGCAGCTGCAGCATCGCCGGGGCCGAGGACTGGTTCTGGTGCCGACACGTGAACTGGCGATGCAGGTAAAGCAGGCCCTGGAAAATGTCGCGGAACCTTACGATATGCGTATCGCGCTGATCATCGGAGGGGAGTACATGGGGGACCAGATCCTGGATCTGAGACAGAATCCCCGCATAATCATTGCTACGCCGGGACGGTTAATCGATCATGTTAAACAACAGTATGTGCGCCTGGATGATGTGGAGATCCTGGTATTAGACGAGGCCGATCGGATGCTGGATATGGGTTTCACCCCTCAGATCGAGTTGATCCTGAAATATATGCCCAAGGAACGGCAGACCCTGTTGTTTTCAGCCACAATGCCGCCGCCGATCGTTAAGATTGCTTCAAACTATATGCATATGCCGGTTCGGGTCGAGATCGCGCCAACCGGGACTACGGCGGCATCCGTATCCCAGGAATTGTTTATCGTTAAGAAAGATCGAAAAGTTCAGTTGCTTCAGGCTCTCTTAAAGAAGTACCGGGGGACCGTACTGGTGTTCATTAAGACAAAATCCGGCGCCAGGAAAGTCACTTCCTCACTGAAGCTCAAGGGTTTTAAATGCGCGGAGATCCATTCCGACCGGGTGCTTGAACAGCGCAAAGAAGCGCTCGAGGGTTTTAAGTCCGGGAAGTATCGTATTCTTATCGCCACGGATATCGCCTCCCGGGGTATTGACGTCAGCGGGATCGAACTGGTGATTAACTATGATCTGCCGGATGACCCGGATAATTACGTCCATCGTATCGGCCGGACCGGGCGGGCCGGGGAGGAAGGGCACGCAATAAGTTTTGCTACGACCGAACAGGGCAAGGAAGTAAAGAACATCGAAAAATTAATCCGCTATGCCATTCCCGTGGCTGAACATCCTCTGGCTGAACAGGAATTCCAGGCTTATGTTTCCGGTTCTTCGGCCCCTGGCGCGCAAAAGCAGGGAAGGCCGTGGAAGCAGAATTCAAAAGGCCGTACAGGAAGAGGCAGACCGGGAAGCGGCGGCAGGAGTGATTACCGCCGCAAAGGGAGTTCTAAGTAAAAGTCTCGCAGTTTGAAGCATCACTCATCCCCGGTTAACTCCGGGGTGTTTTATTTAATCG
>JAGYOO010000305.1 GCA_018399295.1 Candidatus Omnitrophota bacterium
GTTAAAGAAAGTCAGGCTGGGGGTGTCAGGACAACCCAGGAGGCGGGCACAGCCCCCTCCAAAGCTTCCCTGAAACTCTTAGATTTAAACAGAGAAGAATGCCTGCGGGTTTAGGGGAATCCCCCTTGCTCTCCTGAAATTCTACCAAAACTCCAACTTCGTAAGTCGGGGTTGGTTCATGTCCTTTTCAGGTATGAAATCTTTTAGATACCGCTGTTTATTGCCGCGGGCCGGAAGAGAACGGATTTGCTTAATCTTTGATCCGGCTCTGAGGAAGACACATGTTCAGACAGGTCGATACTGAACGGTTCCAGTGGTTCCCCCATCATTGAGGCCCAAAAGTAGCTGTTTTTAAGAACCGGCACCAGGCGGTTGCCTGTTTTTCTGAAGATCATATTCTTGTAATCTGGCGGAAGGATCGGCATGCCGTTGACCCGGCCGCCGAACTCATGGCTGAGCACGACAAAGCCGCCTTCTATCGTACTGTTGCCAATGGCCTTCAGGGCCTGCTTTATCCGGTCCAGTGAATAATACTTGCTTATCAGGACATTGGAAAGAAGCGTAATGTGTGCTTTTTTCTCCCAGGGAACGAATAAATCGTGTTGAACAAGTGAAAAGCCTGATTCAGCTAACGCGAATTTTTGCGTTTGGGGATCGAATATTTTCACTTCTTCGACTTTAAAATTTTTCGGCAGCTCGACGTTCTGAGTATGTAAAAGATAAGCTTGTTTAAAGCGATGGGTAATGACATCCGGATCGAATCCGGGGATGTTTACTTTTCCGGATAGCGGGGATGGAAAAAATACTTCATTGCGGTAGATGATTTGAACAAGGAAAGGCTCGGACCGGGACAGATCGCTGAAGACTGCGGTTGCTTCTATAAAGTTGTCTTTTATGTAAATGAGTTTTGACACCAGATCGCTGCCCAGGTAAAAGATATCACGCGTATTACCGATGCCACGGTACAGAGACTGGCTGAGCTCTCCGTCCGATACCCCTTCGTCCCGAATCAATAACGTCTGTTTCGGAAATTCCCGCCGTGCGGCATTAACCGTCAGATTTAGAATTTTTGATGTTTTCTTAAGGCGTTCTCCCAGACGGGTAATACCCTGCAGGCGTCCGCTTATCCGAGCGTTGGTTCGTTCGATATCATACACAAGGTCCCGGATAACCTCTCTTTTTGCCGGCCCGGCCCGATTGAACAGTTTCCGCAACTGCTTTGACTCCAGCAGGTTTACCGAGCGGCCCAGACGTCTGATCGCGGATTTTACGTGAAAAGGATTGCGGGACATGATCCGGTCAGTCAGTAACTGAGGAGAAAACTTGTTTTTCTGATGCAGGAATGCTTCCAGGGCCGCCATCCGTCTCACCCATAGTTTGCCGTCGAAATCTTCCTGGAGCATTGCCCTGGAGGTCTGGGAATTTATCCCCCAAGAGAGTCCCGACTTTGTTACTTTCTTTTTGGCCGCAAAATGAAACTCGTGACCGGCGGAATATTCTTTAAGAAAAGCATGATATACCGGCTGCAGCATTGACTCGGGCAGGTTATGGAACATGAATTCGGAAATAGCGATAAATCCATTGCCGCTGATATAATTTATATTAAACGGATTATTCTGAATCAGGAATATTTCTCCCTTAAAATCCTCCAGAAACCAGAACAATGGTGGGCTCAGCAGCTCCTTGCGCAACAGATTACAGTATTGCAATGCCTCCGCCGGCCTCATTACCTGCGTGACGTTTAATGAAATCGATTTAATTCTATTCTGCTCGTCATATGCCAGTACTTCCACTACCCGATTATCATCGCGAAAGCAAGGCGTGCTTATCAGGTCATAATCAGAAATATCCCCAATATTAAGAAAGACGTCCACATCCGGTTTTCTTGAATGATTCAATCTTCTAAGCCGGAAATCAACAGGCTCTGCGGCTTGAAACAGACTTTTAGAACTGATGCCGAAAAAGGCCGGGCGGATCTCCGGTTTTACAATCCGCGGCGTCGGAGCGCGACCAATGGCAGACTTGGGT
>JAGYOO010000306.1 GCA_018399295.1 Candidatus Omnitrophota bacterium
AAACATTCGCTCCGAGCACTCCGTGCGCCTGTTTTCTTTGCCTACTTTTCCCAGGGTAAAATTTACCATGGGTAAATTTCCGCTGGACGCCATTTTGGCGGTCATTTATTTAAGTAGGGCATGGGGGCTATCAGAAAAACAGGGGGCTGGCAAAGCCCCCCTAATCTTTTACTTTAAACTCCAAACTCGGAGCTATCTTCTTTCTCAGACTTCCGACTTCCGTCCTCCGTCTTCCGTCTTCCGTCTTCTATCTTTTCCTAAAATGCTAAAATGCTGCTCATGAATTCATGAGCTAATAGCTATCCCAAAAATCCCAAAACCAGCATCAGCACAAACGCGGTCAGCATACCGACCACTCCCACGCTAAAACCGATTTTCAACCATTCATTAAACGTGATCTTCCGGCCTTTCACCTTATCGAGAAGATCCAGGGCAATAATATTGGCCGTGGAACCGATCGCGGTTATATTTCCGCCAAAACAGGCGCCAAACAGCAAAGCCCACCAAAATGCCTTTACCGGAATCTGCATCCCTTCCAAACTCTGGATAACCGGGACGAACGAAGCCACAACCACGGTATTATCCAGCATACTGGACAGAAATCCTCCGGAAAACAAGATCAGGGCGGATATCTGCACCGGTTGAACCGTATCTCCGCTTACCAATCCATCGGCGATAAACTTGGAAATGCCGGAATACTTCATCACGCCGGCCTGGGCGAACAGAAACAGGAAGAAGAGGATTGAAAGCCATTCCACTTCCTTTTCCACATAGTGGCGCATCTTATCCCGGCGTACAAGCAGCACAATCCCGGCATAAAAAATCGGCAGCATCATCAACAGAGTATTCTCTTCCAGCCCCAGGGCCAGCTCAAACCGGCGATGCAAAGAGATAGACGCGATCGCGGTTATAAATATAATCAGACTGACACGGACTTTCCGATTAGTGGGAACAGTTATCAAAGACAGGAAAAACTTGTTTTCCGACAACTGCCGCAGGTGTTCGTCCAGAGACTTCAAATATTTCCGGAACCAGAACAGCATCAGGGCCATAGTCATACCGAAAACCACAATCGTGATCGGCAGGGCCTGACGCAGAAAATCCTCAAACGTAAGATCACCACGGGCGGCGATAAGCACTCCGATCGGGTTACCCAGAACAGTGCCCGCGGAGCCGATGTTTGTGGCCATTACGGAAGATATCAGCAGGGGAACAGGATCGACATCAAAAAAATCAGTGATCTCCATAATCACGCGGGCCATGAGGATCATTGACGCCACCTCCCCCATCAGGCTCGAGGAAACCGCGGATATGGACATCAGGATAAAGAAGAATTTTGCCCCGGTCAGATTCTTAACCCGGAACAGCCGCATCACCACCCAGATGATCAAACCGGCTTCATTAAGCATTCCGACCAGGATCATCATCCCGATCAAAAACAGGATTACGTCCAGAGAGGCAAATTCCAGAAAACTCTCCAGATTCACGGACCGGGTCAAAAGCATGATCCCCGCGCCGAGGAAAACAAAACTGAGACGCAGTTCCCAGTAAAACAGCGTCCCCAGTATCGACATGGAAAAAATACCGGCAGCAACAGCCTGAGATACGCTCAAGCCGACCTTCCATCCCATAACGGCAATAAGCAGCGGTATAACAACTACGGCAATAGGTTTTATCTTCATATTATCAGTTAAGTTGACCCAAACTATGGTTAAAAAGGCAATTATAAAGAAGGGATTATACATCAAAAAAGAAATAATAACTATAAAAGTTTTAAAAAATAGGCCTCAATATTAAGCACCCTCTTATTCCTATCTCCCCTTCTTTCTCCAAAAATTTTATAACATTCTGCATGAAAAATAATGACCCCCATTCCCCAGTATCGAACCAAATGTGACTTTTTGCGGCGTCCGCAAAAAGTCACAGCCCATCAGCAGAGGACGGAAGTCTGAAAACGGAATCTCGGGAGTTCTTAAATCTTCTTCTGACTTCTGATTTCCGACCTCCGACTTCTATCTTCTCACAAGC
>JAGYOO010000307.1 GCA_018399295.1 Candidatus Omnitrophota bacterium
CGCAACCCGGCTGTCTTCACCTCCAGATCGGCGTATGGTTCGAAATGACGTCTTCCCCGCGCGGTAGAATGGATTTTTATACCGGCCCCCATTCTTTCCAGAATCCGGAGAAAATAAGCTCGCGTAGGATTAAGCCCTACGTCCCGAATAAGGATCCGGGAATCAGGGACAATAGTGGCGGCCACGATAAAAAACGCGGCCGGGGAAATATCTCCGGGAATAAAAAATCTCTCCGGCATAACCAGCCGGCCCTTACCTTGAATATGAATACTCAGGCCCTGCCGTTTAATCTGTGCCCCGCATAGACGCAGCATTCTTTCAGTATGATCGCGGGTCCGGCATAATTCTCTGACCGTGGTAGTTCCTTCGGCAAAATGCCCGGCCAGCAGAACAGCGGACTTCACCTGCGCGCTCTTAAGCCTCATCTTATAAGAAACAGATCGGAGGTGAGGATTGCCATTGATCGTCAGCGGGGGGTAGATATCGGCTCCTTCAGTTTCCCCCAAGATCCGGGCTCCCATCAGAGAAAGAGGATCAATAATCCGACGCATCGGACGGGCGGAAAGCGAAGCATCACCACTGAGCCGGGTAATGAACGGCTGCCCGGCCAGGACTCCGCAGAGAAGACGCATGGTGGTCCCGGAATTGCCCAGATAGATCGCGCGGCCACTCGGATGAAGTCTGCCGTCTTTGCCGTTGATCTCCAGACGCGCGGCTTTCCCGCGTTTTATCCGCACATCAACGCCCAGACGGCGAAAGGCGGATGCCGCGCGCCGGCAGTCATCGCTGTCAAGAAAATTATCCACTACAGAGCCTTTGGCGGAAAGTGCCCCGATAATGACCGCACGCTGCGAAATCGACTTATCCGCCGGAGCGATGAACTCTCCGGACAGTCCGGTTGCGGGTAAGACAGTTATTAAGTTTTTTTTCTTCATAAATATTAAAAAAGGGAAGCTGTTTTGCCCCCCTTTTTTAGTTCCCGGCTGATAAATAACTTGTCAGATCAGCTTAACAATGTCTCCTTCCTGGATCTCAATAGCGGTGTATTCAGGAAGAATGACTGCTGATGACATGGTATCATAAATGCGTTCCACCTGGACCTTGCCCAAAAAGCGGGTTCCGCGAAATACATCAAGTATTTTTGATTCTCCCAGACCGTCTTTTTCCCCAAGATTGATGACTACAAAGGAGAACTCCTTGTTAACCACGAGAACCTGTCCTTCCAGAGATGACGGAGGACCAAGAGCCACATAATGTGGCGCGCCGGGGCCTTCCACCGTGGGCACACCGTCACCCACGACTATTCTTTCCAGCTGCACCTCATTGGAACTTTTTCTCCGGCTGACCTCCAGCATCCGGTTCTCCAAGGCCTCTTTGGCCATTCTAATCTGACCCAGCTGGCGCTTGATATCCTCAACTTCCCGCTGACTCTGATCCAGCTTCTCATTAAGACGTTCACTGTTGCGCGACTCACGCGAGAGTTTAGTCTTCAATTCCGAAAGGAGCCTGTTTTTCTCTTTAAATTCCGCTGTCAGTTCATCATTCTTATCCTGCATTACTCTAAACTGACCGTACAGGGTGCCGTACTTTTCCTGCTCATGCTTCAAATCCAGCTGCAGTTTGTCCTTTATAGCAACCAGTTCATCCATCTCCTTTTTCATCTGCCGGTTGGCGCTCGTCATCTCTCGCAATTCCGACTCAGCAACCATTCGCTTATTGGTCTGATCTTCCATATTGACATAAAACATTATGGCAAGAGTACAGGCACCGGCCAAAAATACCCCAAGAAGAACCGGAACAATTTTACCGTTAATCTTGGATTTTCCCGGCTTTTTCTGCGGCTTTTGCTGACTGGCTGAAGATTGGACAGACGGATTACCGGCCGGTTCGACGGAATCGAACGATTTACCAGTGTTCTGCTCTTTATCCATTTTCCCCCCTCTGTTACTTTCCCTACTATCCGAGTTTACATTAACAAAATCAGAATTGAATGTCAATAGTAATAACATTACTGGCGAG
>JAGYOO010000308.1 GCA_018399295.1 Candidatus Omnitrophota bacterium
CTCGTCTGCACCGCGTCGAGCACGTCGCGGCCGGCCAGATCAATGGCCGCGGCTCTTTCGAACGTCAGGTTGAGATTAGCTTTATCCGCTGAAATCAATGCCTTTACTACCCGGAGCACGTCTCCTCCGGCAAGAAAATGTGCCTCCAGTTTATCGGTTTCCACGCTCAGTCCGGCCTTATGCAGGGTAATGATCGAAGGGACGATCACAAATGGGTCGACTTTTCTCAACCGCATTCCAATAAGACTGAACAGGGAGAGTTTTACTCCGGAGGCGATTGCCGCCACCCAGATCCGGAGCGGGATGAAATAGGAGAAGAGAAACAGAAAAGTTACCACCAGAAATACGGCAACAAACATGCCCACAACGACCTCCTTTGTAGATATAAAGTTAAACTTCAGTTCTCTTTCGGCTGACAAAGATCCGGTTGCCCTCGACGCGGACAACCGTAATCGCCTCGTCTTTTTCAATATATTCGGAATCAGTGGTTACGTCATAGCGGCGGCCGTCAATCAGAGCGGTGCCGCCGGGATGCAGAATCGTAAGGGTTTTTCCGGTTTTCCCGGGAAGCTTCTTGTAGTCGGGAAAGGATACCTGATAGCCCTGGGCCGCGTCTGCGGAAAGTGTAAGGTGGATCTTTTTCCAGATCCCGGTGCGGGGAAAGATCTTGATAAACAGAAACAGAAATAGGATGCTAACCGCAGTCACGAGCAGTCCGGCAGCCGGGCTTAGCTGTGTAAAGGCGGCATAACCGGCATAGATCAGGCTGGCCGTTCCGAGGATGCCGGCAAAGCCGATACCGGGAATAATAACGATCTCAATAAACATGAGCAGAAAACCGGTAAGCAGCAAAATCAGGACCAGGAGATATTCGGGCATTTTAAGTTCTTTCTGTTTTTTCCACCAGTATTCTGTTTCCCCGGATCTCTGAGACCCGGACCGGTTCGTTTCGGCCGATAAATTCTCCGGCAGTGGTCACGTCTACCAGGAGGTCATTGAATCTTGCCAGTCCGGAGGGACGCAGGATGCTTTGGGTTACGCCTATTGTACCAACCGTGATTCTCTCGGGCAAGGACTTTGTCGAATAGCCGGAGGCCGCGGTTTCCGAGTGTTCCAGTCTCAGTTTGCGCCAGAGCGGAGTGCGGGGGAAGTAGTTGAAAAAAATGATCAGGCCGATAAAGCTTAGGAGAAAGGATAGTCCGATAGTGCTGAAGGCCTGTTCGAATTCCCAGGAGGGAAATTCCCGGGGATGTCTAACCAGGCTCAGAACCAGTCCGGTCAGCAGCAGGATGATTCCGCTGACGCCGAATACGCCGAATCCGGGCAGAACGAAAAATTCCACAAGCAGAAGTCCGATACCCAGGCCGACGAGCAGCAGATCAAGCCAGCTTGCTAGTCCGGCCAGATAATGCCCCCAAAAAAACAGGACGATGAACAGCGCGCCCAGGCTGCCGCTGATCCCCCAGCCTGGCATCTTTAGTTCAAATAGCAGGCCGATAAATCCCAGGGAGAGAAGAAAGGAACTTACCATCGGGTCGGTTAAAAATCGGACCAGATTTTCCGACCAGGTAGGTCTTATCTCCATGACCTTTAAAGCGCCGGGAGGAACCTTGAGTTCAGCGGCCAGCCATTGATGGAATTCATCAAAGCCTTTTACTTCACTCGCGATAAGTCCGAGTTTTCGCGCGTCTCGGGCGGTAAGGTTAAGCAGTTTGCCTTTAGGACTGATTATTTCCGGCTGCTGGCGGTAGTAGCGGGATTCGCTGAACTCTCCCCGGGTCATCAGTTCGCGGCCCGCGGCGGTCTTTACCGCGACTACCTCGATATCTTTATCCACCATTGCCTCGGCCAGGGCGGGAGAGTGCCTCTTAGCTTCAGCCGTGGCCTTGAACTTTGACCGCAGCGCGGAGACCACCTTTTCGTCCGTGGACTGCTGCTGCCCGCCGCTGCCCATCATTCGCGGTTCAGCCGACCCAATCGACAAAAAAACAAAAGCAGCGAATATG
>JAGYOO010000309.1 GCA_018399295.1 Candidatus Omnitrophota bacterium
ATTGCTTGGCTTTAAAACTTGTGATTTCAGCGCCTGCCATATTTTAAAAGAGATCGCCCTAAAGACAGAAGAATTTTCCCAGCGCGAACAACGGAAACATTATCTGATAGCCGAGAGCGATCTGAACGATCCGTGGTTGATCCGGCCGCGGGATCAGGGCGGATTCGGCCTTGACGCGCAGTGGAACGATGATTTTCACCATTGTCTGCATGCCCTGCTTACTGAAGAGAAGGAAGGGTATTACATCGATTATGGAAAAACGGAAGACCTGGTTCGCGCGATAAGCGAAGGTTTTGTCTTCGCCGGCCGATACTCAACTTATCGCCGCCGCCGGCATGGTGCTTTTGCCGGAGACCTGCCGGCGGAGAAGTTCGTAGTCAGCGCTCAAAACCATGATCAGGTAGGTAATCGGATGATGGGCGAAAGGCTTTCGGTTCTGGTCGATTTTGAGCGCCTGAAGCTGGCCGGCGGCACGTTGCTGCTGGCGCCCGCGATTCCGCTTCTGTTCATGGGTGAAGAGTATGCTGAGGATAATCCGTTTCTGTACTTTATCAGCCATGAGGATGAACAACTGGTTGAGGCCGTGCGGCAGGGGCGGCGGGAAGAGTTTAAGGCCTTTCGCTGGAAGGGTGAGCCGCCTGATCCGCAGGATGAGACTACGTTTCTCAGATCAAAACTTGATTGGGCTAAACGCGAAAAGGGCCGGCACGCGGTGATGCTAAACTTTTACCGGACTCTGTTCAGGCTGCGGCAAGCGCGTCCGGCACTGTCCCGGCTTGACCGGAATACGCTTAAAGTTGACATTTTTCCTGAGAGAAGCGTTGTTGGATGGAAAAGATGGTGCGATGAAGAAGAGCTTTATTGTATAATGTGTTTTCATTCGCGCCGGACGGAGGTAACGTTTTCAGAAGACGGCGTCTGGCAAAAGCTTCTTGATTCGACGGAAACTCGCTGGGAGGGTCCGGGATCGGAATTACCGGAAAAAATAATCTCGGGCGCGAAGCTGCTGATCCGTCCGTTCAGCTTAATTCTGCTTGTAAAGGAAACCAAAACATGAAACGTCACGTTTGCGTGCATGGACACTTTTATCAGCCGCCGCGGGAAAATCCGTGGCTGGAGTTTGTGGAGATGCAGGATTCCGCTTATCCATACCATGACTGGAATCAGCGAATTACGGTGGAGTGCTATGCCCCGAATACCGCTTCTCGAATCCTGGATCGGCAAAATAAAATAATTGATATTGTGAGTAATTATTCACAGCTTAGTTTCAACTTTGGGCCGACCCTGCTTTCCTGGCTTCAGAGGCAGGCCCCGCAGACATACCGTAAGATAATCGAGGCTGATGTTGAAAGCCGGAAAAGGTTTTCCGGTCATGGATCAGCTATCGCCCAGGTCTATAATCATATGATAATGCCCCTGGCGAACAGCCGGGATAAGCGAACTCAGATTGAATGGGGAATAAAGGATTTTGAGCATCGGTTCGGACGCCGGCCGGAGGGCATGTGGCTGGCAGAGACCGCGGTGGACCTGGAGACACTGGATATTATGAGTGAGTATGGGATAAGTTTTACCATTCTTTCCCCCTATCAGGCCGGACAGACCAGAAAAATCGGCGAGAAGGACTGGACTGACGCGACCGGTGGCAAGGTAGATCCCAAGCATCCCTATTTCTGCCTGCTCCCTTCCGGTCGAAGCATTAATATCTTTTTTTATGACGGCCCGGTTGCCCAGGACATCGCGTTTGGCGGAGTACTTGATAATGGAGAAAAGCTGGCGGAACGTCTCATTAACACCTTTTCCTCTGAGCAGCTTGAACCCCAGCTGGCTCACGTCGCGACTGACGGCGAGACTTATGGACACCACCATCGGTATGGTGAGATGGCCCTGTCTTACGCGTTGGATTATATTCAAAAGCGCGATGACGTTCGGTTGACGATCTATTCTGAATATCTGGATAACTTTCCGCCGATACACGAGGTTCGGATAGTGGAGAATTCGTCC
>JAGYOO010000031.1 GCA_018399295.1 Candidatus Omnitrophota bacterium
CCCGGCCATAAAAAAGCCCTGCAAGCGTTTTAACTCCCAGGACCTTCTTCCCTTTTAATATCAACCCAAGAACCTCTGTCTGCAATATCTGCAGCCCCGGCTGGTCTTCGAGCTCTTTTTTCACAAGAACATGATAAAGTGTTTTATCCGCCTGCGCGCGAGGAGCCCAGACAGCCGGCCCCTTCCTCGTATTAAGCATGCGGAATTGTATCCCCGCCCGGTCGATCACCCGACCCATTGCCCCACCCAGCGCATCTATCTCTCGGGCCAAATGGCCCTTCCCTGGTCCGCCGATTGCTGGATTACATGACAGCTGAGCGATTGAATCATTGCTGATCGTCAGCAAGGTTGTTTTACACCCCAGCCTTGCCGCAGCCAGGGCCGCCTCACAACCGGCATGCCCACCGCCAACAACAATAACATCAATGGGTTTTGATTTTTTATTCAGGGACATAATAAAAATGTTCCACGTGGAACACTCCTATAAGCAGTGCCTTCATTGTTCCACGTGGAACACTCATCTCTACTCTTCTTTAAGGATAGTAACCTGAATCTTGGCAGGCTTTACGCCCTCCATGCCAAACAACCCTCGTTGGCCCTCGGAGAGAATCTTTATTTTGATTTTATCTTTTGGCAGGTTGAGGTCCTGCAGGGCGGTTGTAATCGCCTCTTCTACAGACGTTCCCTCATATTCGCGCGTATCCGGAAAGTTTTGTTCTCTTTTTTCTTCCATTTTTATTCCTACTTACTTTTCCCCGTGTTTTGTCTTGGAAAAGACCACTGATTGGACCCCAAACGACACCAGTGTGTTTGTGAGAAAATACAGCACCAATCCTGCTGGGAAACTGTAAAAAATCACACCCAGAAACGCAGGCATGATCAGTGCCATCTTTTTTTGCTGATCAGTAGAGTGTGCCGGGTTTGTCTTTTTCTGCTGAAGATAGGACACGGCGATCATTATTAGCGGCAAAACATGTACGGAGTCCCCGATTAAAGGCAGTGAAAATGGAATTCCAACTGAATCCGGAGCGGAAAGATCGCTTATCCAAAGAAAACTTGCACCTCTTAATTCAACTGCACTGTTAAGTACCTTATATAAGGAGAAAAATATCGGCATCTGAAATAAAAGCGGTAGGCAGCCCCCCATGGGATTGACCTTATTCTTCTTATATAACTCCATCATCTCCTTGTTTAATTTTTGCGGATTATCCTTGTGCTGCTCCCGCAGCTTTTCCATCTGCGGCTGCAGGGCCTGCATCTCCCGCATTGAGCTGAGACTTTTAACAGTCAACGGCGCGAGAAACAGGTTGATAAGAACCGACAGTGCAATGACAGCTAAACCATAATTTCTCAATAACTTATAAAACATCCGCAATAAAAGCAACAAAAAATCTGACACCCCGGCAAAAAATCCCTTGCCCAAAACATCGGTTATTTCTTTGCTTATGCCTGCCATCTGCTCGACATCATTCGGCCCGGCATAAAGCGTGGCCTCATAAGCAACGCTCCCTTGGGCTGGGATTATAACCTCGTTTTCTCCCACACCAACCACCCCAAGAGTAACATCACCCAGCACTGCCACATCACCAAAGGAAAAATCTGCTGTCTGGCTGGGAACAAGAACCTGAGAAAAATACTGCCCCTTATATCCGGCATATCGGACTGGTTCTCTTATCCCATAGTCGTCTTTAAGTTTAGATGCATTGATCCGATTAAGTTTTTTTTCTGAGGCAGTAAACACCTCCCGGTACCGGGCCTCGATTCCTCCGCCCGAAATCTGTCCAATTGCCCCGGTCAGCTCAAAAGAAACAATCTTATCATTCTCAGAACTGTTTGTAAATGTTAATCTTGTGTCAGTTCCATACCCCTCTGGCCGGAGGCTGACTATTTTTTCAAGCCGAACTTCCGGAGAAAGTTCATACACTGCCCTTACCCACTGATCTCCGGACTCAATATTCTCCAGGGTCGCGGTCTTCATCAGCCCGGGCGTAGCCAAAAGACCTGCTACCTGCGCCGGGGCCTGCAAAATAACCGTATGCCCGCCGGTTTCCGGGTCAACAAACCCTTTCAATTCGACCCTTTTTATAGCAGCCGCACTGTTAACGGTTAACGCAACATCTTCATTGCTTATTACATACGTATCCAGATCAAGCTCCGCGACCGGGGTTTGCACGATTTCCCGGTCAACCACCAGTCTTTCCGGCGGCGTAGCGGCTGGCGGTGGCTGCTCCGGCTTAACAGTAACCACCTCCTGCCTAGAGGGCATTACCCGGTTTAAGATCATCTGGTATCCAAATAACACCAGCAAAGAGATCGCGACTGCGGCAATTAGATTTTTATCGTTATTCATAGTAATCAGTTCGGTTAATTATTCAACAGGATCGTGGCCCCCCGGGGAAAACGGATGGCAACGTAATATTCTTCCAAGCCCCTGCATTAATCCTCTTAGTAGCCCCTTTTTAACAATAGCCTCCCGCATATACACCGAGCACGACGGATAATACCGGCATCTGTTTAACATCAGCGGTGACAAATGGTTACAATACAAATCAAGCAGTTTAATTGCTATTTTTTTCATAAGCTACCTTCAATAGCGACAGCAGTTCCGGGCAAACCGAGCTCAAATTAAGGGGCGCGGGAAGTCTTTTTAAAACAACAACAAAATCCCGGCCTGGCCCCCAAGCTTCCTTTTTATTGCGGTAACACTCTCTTACTATTCGCTTTACGCGATTCCTTAGAACAAGGTTGGGGCAAAACCGGTTGGCTACACTTAATCCCAGGCGACAATATTCCAAATTGTTGGCCAAAAAGTAGACCCAGAAGTGCCGCCCCCGGCATAATCTTCCCTGTCCATATACCCTCTGGAACTGCTGTTTTTTCAACAGTCTTTCCTCGCGGGAAAATCCTGCTGAAGCGGCGCTCAAGCGGAAAGAACCTTTCTTCCCTTCTCACGCCTTCTTTTTAAAATGTCTCTTCCCCCGCTGCTCTTCATTCTTTCCCGAAAGCCATGGGTTCTTTTCCGCTTCAGGTTAGACTTGGGTTTTAATCCTTTTTTCATAATCTCCTTCCTTAATTTTGTAGTAAAACTGCATTATATCATATACAGACCTTTAGTCAATAAAAAAGCCGGGTCGGTCAAGCAAAAAAAACCTTGAACTTTATCCCCCTTTTGTTATAATAATTTTCATGCGATTGCCCGCCGTTCTGTGGATAAGCGGTGGACAACTCCGGGTTTTATATTCACTATCCGTTTTTTAGTAATAGCTTACATTTTCATACCTTCAACAGAAATCTGTTGGTAAATACCTTCGTCTATGCATACTGATCCCACAGAATTGTGGGCGGAAATACTTTCCAGGCTTCGCAAGGAAGTTGCCGCCCAAAGTTTTGAGACCTGGCTGAAGCCGACCAAGGCCGTTTCCGTAACCGATGAATCGATTACAATAGAGGTCCCGAATAAATTCTTTAAAGAATGGCTTTTGGACCACTACTGTGAGAAAATTTCGGCCCGGATCGCTGAGGTCTGCGGTCATTCTTTGCGTGTTGAATTTGTTGCCACGCGGAATACGCCCCAGTTTGTTTTAAGAAAACAGACCGCTCCAAATGACGCGGCGCGTCCGGCACATAACCGTTCAGATCTTTACCTTAATCCTAAATATACGTTTGATAGTTTTGTCGTTGGACCAAGCAACCGGTTCGCGCATGCGGCCAGTTTCGCGGTTGCCGAATCACCGGCCCGCGCTTACAATCCGCTGTTTATCTACGGCGGAGTGGGAATGGGGAAGACGCATCTGATGCAGGCCATCGGACATTTTGTCGTCGGTAAATCAGGGGCTGTTAATCTTTCTTATACTACCAGCGAACGGTTTACAAATCAGCTCATCACGGCCATTCAAACCCGAAACACGGTCAAATTCCGGGAAAAGTACCGGAGTGTTGATCTTCTTTTGATTGATGATATTCAGTTTATCGCCGGAAAGGAAAGCACGCAGGAAGAATTTTTTCATACTTTTAATACCCTGTATGATGCTCACAAACAGATCGTCCTTTCCAGCGACCGTCCGCCAAAAGAAATTCCCGGGCTGGAGGAGAGGCTTATTTCACGGTTTGAGTGGGGTCTGATCACAGACATTCAGCCGCCGGATCTGGAGACCCGGATCGCGATCCTGAGAAAAAAGGCGGAAAGGGAAATCGTTATCGTTCCGGACGATGTCATGTTTTTTATCGGGGAAAAGATCCATTCCAATATCCGGGAGTTGGAGGGGGCCCTGATCCGGGTGGTTGCTTATTCCCAGCTTACAGGAACCCCGATTTCCATCGCCTTGGCGGAAGAGGTTTTAAAAGATGCAATCCGGCCTCCGCCGGGATCCCGGGTGATAACCGTGGATAAGATCCAGAAAATCGTTGCCGACATGTTTGATATCCGGGTCAGTGATATTAAAAAACCCGGCCGAAGCAAGGTGGTGGCTCACCCCCGACAACTTGCGATGTTTTTATCACGGCAGATGACAAGTCATTCACTTTCGGAGATCGGCGATCAGTTTGGGGGCAGAGATCACACCACTGTTTTGCACGCCGTAGATAAGATTAAAAAGCAAAAAGTAAACGATCCACAGCTTACAGAGTTATTAACTTCGATTATCAACAAGATAAATGACTCGTAAGATATTTTAAGTGAAGAGTTTAAAAAGTAATCCACATATCCACAGCATTACTATTAGTATTACGACTATTTTTTTAGTTTAAAAAAAACAAATAGTATAATAATAGGGCTGTTAATAAAGGGGGATAACTCAATGAAATTCAGGTCAACCAAAGAAGTCTTGCAGAACGCAGTTCACACGGTAGAGGGAGCAGTTGCCACTAAAACCACACTGCCAATTCTTTCCAATGTGCTTATTGAAGCACAGAAAGACAAGATCGTGTTTAACGCGACCGATCTGGATATTGGAATCAGATTCCAGGCCGAGGGAGAGGTAACCGAGGAAGGAAATATTACGGTGCCGGCGAAAAGATTCTCCGATATTATCCGGGAACTTCCGGATGGAGAGGTGTTGATAACCGTAAAAAAGAATTTTAATATGATCATTGATTGTCAAACCTGTTCCTTTCGGCTTATCGGATTACCCAAGGAAGAGTTTCCAACTATCCCGTCTTTTTCTGAGAAACCCAGTGTGGTCATAAAACAGGACATGTTGCGGATGATGCTGCGCCGGGTAAGCTTTGCCATGTCGCGGGATGAGACCCGTTATGTTTTAAACGGGACCCTGTTTCTGTTTACCCCGAACTTTTTGCGGCTTGTCGCGACGGATGGCAGAAGACTTGCCCTGGCGGAAAGCCGGACCGCGTTTGATCTGGATAAGAAGGAGATTATTATCCCGGTAAAAACAATAAACGAACTTAATAAGATACTGGACAGTGAAGGGGAAGTGAAGATAATTTTTGCCGATAATCAGGTGGCCTTTGAACTTAATGGAACCACGATTATCAGCCGTTTAATTGAAGGAGAATTTCCTAATTACGAGCAGATAATCCCAAAAGAAAAGTCCAAAGACAAGCAGGAGAAGGTGGAAATAAGTAAAGACCATTTTCTGGCCGCGGTAAAACGCGCCAGCCTGTTTACCAGTCCGGATTCGCAGTCGGTTAAAATGGATATCTTTAAAAACAAACTTGTAGTTTCTAAGATGACTCCGGATATCGGAGAAGTTAAAGAAGAGCTGGAGACGCTATACAGTGGAAACGAACTTACCGTAGGATTTAATCCTGGATATCTGATGGATGTTCTTAAGAATCTGCAGCAGGAAAAGGTAATGTTCGAGCTCGCGGACGCGGAAAAACCCGGAGTATTCCGAGAGGATGTGGCGGAATTTAACGGCAGCTATATTTATATCGTATTACCGATGCAGCTGGTATGAGCCGGGAAAATAACGAACGCCGCCGGCCGGAAGCGATCGGCGATATAGTCGGGCAGATCATGAGCGGCCGGGAAGAAAACGTGCCTGAGAAAATAATGCGGCTGTGGCCGGAAATCTTTGACGGTCCGGCGGAGAAGCACACCGCGCCGGTTCGACTGGAAAACGGAGTGTTGACGGTAAACGTTAATAATTCCGCCTGGCTTTATCAGCTTACTCTAGAAAAAAGAAACATTAGAAACAGGATAAATGAGCTTTGTCCGGAGGCGGAACTTAAGCAGATAGTGTTTAAGAGCGGCTCGGGCAGTGAAAAGATTTAAATTCAGTAAAGTAAACTCTTAAACGGACAAGAAAGGAATCTCCTGAAAATGGCCGACAGTTATGATTCAAGGACAATACAGGTCCTGGAAGGGGTTGCCGCGGTACGCAAACGCCCGGCAATGTATATCGGCGACACCGCGGTGCGCGGTCTGCATCATATGGTGTATGAGGTAGTCGACAACTCGATCGATGAGGCCCTTGCCGGACATTGTACCCGTATCGACGTGGTGGTGCATGATGACAACAGCGTTTCAGTAATCGATGACGGTCGCGGCATCCCCGTTGATATCCATAAAACTCAGAAAAAACCCGCGGTGGAAGTGGTTATGACCATGCTGCACGCCGGCGGGAAGTTCGACCATCAGGTCTATAAAGTTTCCGGCGGTCTGCATGGGGTCGGGGTGAGCGTGGTAAACGCTCTTTCAGAATGGCTGGAGGTAGAAGTCCGGCGGGACGGAAAGATATATCACCAGAGATATGAACAGGGAAAAACCGCCAGCAAGCTTACTGTTATAGGAAAAAGCAAAAAAACAGGGACCCGCGTAATATTTAAAGCTGACCGGGACATCTTTTCCACCACTGAATATTCGTTTGAGATCCTGACCAACCGCCTGCGTGAACTGGCGTTTCTGAATAAAGGTCTGGTTATAAAAATAGTTGATGAGCGCAATGATAAACAGGCGGAGTTCTGTTTTAAAGGCGGGATCGCCTCGTTTGTCGAATATCTTAATAAAAGCAAAAATCCTCTGTTTAAAAAAGTGGTATATCTTGAAAAAGAAAAAGATGATGTCGCAGTAGAGATCGCAATCCAGTATAACGACGCTTATGCCGAGACGGTATACAGTTTTGCCAACAATATCAATACCCTGGAAGGCGGCTCGCATCTCAGCGGCTTCCGTTCGGCCCTGACCCGGTCGCTCAACCAGTTCTGTAAAAGCCGGAATCTGCTTAAAAATATTTCCGGATTATCCGGAGACGATGTGCGGGAAGGGCTGGTGGCGGTAATCAGTGTAAAGGTGCCGAATCCTCAATTTGAAGGACAGACCAAGACAAAGCTGGGAAACAGCGAGGTCGAGGGAATTGTAGCCTCGGTTGTAAATGATGCCCTGGGTACGTTTCTCGAGGAAAATCCTTCTGTCGGAAAAATCATCGTGGAAAAGGCCCAGCTGGCGGCGCGGGCCCGGGATGCCGCAAAAAAGGCGCGGGAGCTTACCCGAAGAAAAGGCGCGCTGGACAGCGGAGCACTGCCGGGAAAGCT
Source organism: Candidatus Omnitrophota bacterium (assembly GCA_018399295.1). Taxonomy (GTDB): domain Bacteria; phylum Omnitrophota; class Gorgyraeia; order B26-G9; family B26-G9; genus M55B170. The sequence goes on from JAGYOO010000031.1 coordinate 7,492, forward strand.
TGCCGACTGTTCGGAGAAAGACGCCTCTCTGTGTGAACTTTATATAGTTGAGGGAGATTCTGCCGGCGGTTCAGCCAAACAGGGCCGGGACCGGAGATTTCAGGCGATCCTTCCGATAAAAGGAAAGATCCTTAACGTAGAAAAGGCCCGGTTGGACAAGGTGTTGAGCAATGAAGAGGTGCGTACTATTATCACCGCGCTGGGCACTGGAGTAAGCAGTGATTTTGATCTTGGAAAACTCAGATACCATAAGATAATATTAATGGCCGATGCTGATGTTGACGGAAGTCACATCCGGACTCTGCTGCTGACCATGCTTTACCGGCAGATGCCGCAGCTTCTGGAAAAAGGCCATGTTTATATCGCCCAGCCGCCGTTGTTTAAAATAAAACGGGGAAAACGGGAAGAGTATATTGATAATGAAGCGGACATGGATGCCATGCTCCTGGACCTGGGACGGGAAGGGGTGCAGCTGAGCAATCCGGTCAATGGGAAAAATTTCACTGATAACCAATTCCGGGACATCCTGATAATAATCCAGGAGCTGGAAAGAGTTGCCCGCGGGGTGGAGAAAAAAGGTATCAAATTCATCCGGTATCTTGGATTAAGGGATAAAGAAGGCCGGTTTCCGCTTTATCGAATCTTAAACGATGAAGGCCGGGAAACCTTTCTTTACAATGAGGAGCAGCTTGCGGAGGTGGTTCAGCAGGAAGAAAAAGCGCGGGGGCAGGACATGGAGATCAATGAAAACGAGCAGGCCGGAGAGAAGGTCCCCGGACCGTCGCTGAATCTCACTGAATTTTTTGAGGCTAATGATCTTAAAAAAATATCCGTTCGCCTGGAAAAACTTTCCCTGGACCTGGGGACGTATGATATTCCGAAAAAAGAGGAATTGTTTAATGACCATCTCGCTGGTCCTAAAAAGAAATCTCGCTCAAAGAAAACCGGAGACCGGGAAGTTGAAGGTAAGGAGGCCGAACCGGGCTATCTAAAACTGGTGGAGGCGGAGAAAGAGCAGGAATACCGGCTTAACAGTTTGAAAGAACTGCTGGCCTGGGTCAAGGATTCAGGTAAACAGGGCATGCTGATCCAGCGGTATAAAGGTTTAGGGGAGATGAACCCGGATCAGTTGTGGGAAACCACGATGAATCCGGAACATCGCACCGTGCTGCAGGTGGCAATTGAAGATGCCGTGCAGGCAGACGAGATGTTTACCGTGCTTATGGGCGACGCGGTTGAGCCGCGGCGGCAGTTTATCGAGGCCCATGCCAAAGAAGTAAGAAATCTTGATGTCTAATTTAAACCTGACAAGGAGCGCCAAGTAAAATGTACAGCAAGAACGAGCGGGTAATATCAGTTCCGATTGAAGATGAAATGAAGAAGTCCTACATCGATTACGCGATGAGTGTAATCGTCGGCCGGGCCCTTCCGGATATCCGCGACGGACTCAAACCCGTGCACCGCCGCATCCTTTACGCGATGAAGGACCTGAGCCTCGATCACAGCAAACCGTATAAAAAAAGCGCCCGTATTGTCGGAGAGGTTCTTGGTAAGTATCATCCCCACGGAGATTCCGCGGTCTATGATTCCCTGGTGCGCATGGTCCAGTCGTTTTCTCTGCGGTATCCCCTGGTCGAAGGCCAGGGAAACTTCGGTTCGATCGACGGAGATTCAGCAGCGGCAATGCGATACACCGAAGCCCGCATGGCGGCGATCTCGCGGGAGATGCTCGCGGATATTGAAAAAGATACGGTTGATTTTTCGCCGAATTTTGATGAATCTTTGCAGGAGCCGCGCCTGCTTCCGGCGGTGCTTCCTAATCTGCTTGTAAACGGATCAAGTGGAATTGCTGTGGGAATGGCCACTAATATTCCGCCGCATAACCTGACTGAGGTCGTGGATGCTCTGGTTCTGCTTATCGATAATCCCGAAGTCCAGATAAAAGAGATTATGCAGACGCTTACCGGGCCCGACTTTC
>JAGYOO010000310.1 GCA_018399295.1 Candidatus Omnitrophota bacterium
ATATCCCAAAACCGAAAAAACGGCTCGATAATCATGTCCAATGAAGCCCCCTTACAAATGAACTGCAAAGAGAACCGATACCCGTACCCGCTGTCCTGCTTATTCTCCAGATCACTGTACCCGGAATTAGCGGAACTAAGCAGGCTTTCCTGCCATCCCTGCCAGAAGAAATCATACTCCGCGATAAGGTTGAAAAATCTACTTTTAGAAACAGGAAGTAAAAGTTTAATTCCAATCGGGCTGTAGACATAGTTGGAACGGCGTTCATACCCGACAAATCCCAGAGAACTTACCCGACCGCTGGAATCATCGATCAGCAGTCGATAGGCAATGCCCGCGAAGGGGGTCAGCCGAGGTTTTTTCGCTTTTGTGTCCGTTGCGGGATCCCAAAGAGCCCTGGCCTCGATTTTAAGATCTCGGATATCGTCGATGGAACCGGAAATCGGCGAGTCATAGTCCACCCGCCCAAAGGCCGCGAGCAAGCTCAGCGAGAACCAGTTTATGGAATAATCAGCCGTAATACCGCTCATCACCCCGCTTTCCCGCATCAGTCCCGGCTCTTTATAGACAACACGGTATATCTCCAGCCCGGTAAGCAGACTCCCGTCTTCACCTTGCGCCGGCTGGATCAGAATCAGATTCAGAAGAATGAATAATAGACAGATCAGTTTTGGAATCATAATTTTTCAGGCAAAGAAAAAAAGCAGCCGGTTTTAAGGCTGCTTTTTTCTTAGAACATCGACTAAAGGACGTTCAGGATCGGGAAAATTTTTTCCTGTATCCGAACAGGCCGGTAAGCAGTCCTCCCAGGAGCAGCATGGAAGAAGGCTCGGGCACTGGAACCTGTCCGTTATTTTCAACTAAGTCAACGGGCAACAGATCCGGTACCTGAGGGGATTCATAATTTGACTGCTCTAAAGCACTTATTGTAGAGCCTGATCCGGTTTCGGAATCCCCGGTTGCGAACAGCGCCGCCAGGATCATCGCAATGTAAATAGTTAATGTCTGCATAATCACACCTCCTACATCAAATACTCGAGCAACTTACAAGCCAAAATAGCTATTTTTCACAAACCATGCAAAGGTTTTCACTTCAATAACTTAAGGAAAAAGCGAATAATTAGATCAGACAGACTATACCCAAAAAATGGCATAGAGTTGAATTATTTCTACACTTTCTGAAGAAATTTAATATTTAAGGAGAGAGAAAACAGTACACGAGGACAGCTTCTTACGCCCGTTAAGAAACTCCAATTCAAGCAGAAAAGCGGCTCCCTCAATATTTGCCTTGCTTTTTTTTACCAGACGGCATACCGCGGCCACCGTGCCTCCGGTGGCCAGTACGTCATCCACTATCAGTACATTCTGATCGGGGCGGATTCCGTCCCGGTGTACCTCCAAAGTATCAGTGCCATACTCCAGCGCGTAAGTCACCTGAAAGGTTCGGCCGGGAAGCTTTCCCTTTTTTCTCACCATCACCAGTCCGCAATTTAACTTGTACGCGACAGCCGCTCCCAGCACAAAACCACGGGCCTCTACACAGACCACGGCATCGATCTTTTTCTTTTGGTAATTCCGGCAGATCCCATCGACCGCCGAACGGAAAGCGGCCGGATCCTGCAGGAGAAGACTGATATCCTTGAAGATAATACCTTTTTTTGGAAAATCCGGGATATCCCGGATATTGTCATGCAGATACTTTAAATCAGGTTTCATTACCCGGCTCCTCCAGATACCCGCGTAGTTTACGTAGAGCGGTGTTCTCAATCTGACGAACACGCTCCCGGCTGATATTAAAGCTTTTTGCGGTCTCTTCCAGAGTACGAAAGGTCCCGTCCTCCAAACCGTATCGCAAAACAAGAATACGCTTTTCCCGTTCCGACATCTTTTCCAGCAATTCAGCAATTTTTTCCTGACGCAAATACCGGCTGAGTTCTTCCAGCGGCGAGACAGCGGACTCATCCTGA
>JAGYOO010000311.1 GCA_018399295.1 Candidatus Omnitrophota bacterium
TCTGTCGGGGAATTGTTAGATATCGCGGGAAAAATGCATAAAACTGTATTAAAGGATAATATAAAGAGAGTAGTAACTACAATAAAAATAGATGACCGAATAGATAGTAAATTAACGGCAAAAGGTAAGATAAAATCGGTAAAAAAAAGATTAAGGGCTTTAAATGGCAGATTTTAAACAAATCGATGAAGCAAGGCAAATCTTGGGTTTAGAAGAAGACGCGACCATGGAGGAAATAAAGAAATCCTACCGCGTTCTGGCGCAAAAATATCATCCTGACAAATGTGAAGGAGAAAAGAAGAGAGAATGCGAGGAAATGTTCAAAAAGATAAATGATGCTAATCAACTTATTATGGCTTACTGCTTGGGTTATAGGTATTCCTTTAAAGAAAAGGATGTAAAAAGAAATACTATGGATAGGGAATTTTATAAACATCTGAAAAGATTTTACGATGGATGGTGGGGAGATTTAGATTTTTAATAAAGATTTTCGATCGTTATTATAAGAGATATGACGCCTGGTATGACAAGAATAAATTTGCGTATCTATGATCCGTCAAAGGTGAAAGATTGTCACGAGCCAATTATTACGCTTTCGTCCCTTGACTCGGCTCGGGACAAGCGGGAATGAAAATATTGGGAAAGAAGGAATAAAATGTCAGGAAAAGAGAAAAATGACGCCAAAAAAGGCGAAAAAAAGCACCGAGGAAAGCGTATACTTTTGCGTACCTTCGGATGTCAGATGAACGACAGGGACAGTGAGCTGGTTATGGGCCTGTTGATACAGGATGGGTATGAGTCTGTCGAGCGGCCGGAGGATGCCGATATTGTGCTGTTTGTGACCTGCAGTGTGCGGCAGAAGGCTGAGGATAAGGTGTGGAGTGAGATCGGGAGAGTTGTAAAGTCTCATGAGAATTCAGCAGGTTCAGGGCGGAAGCCGATAATCGGTCTTTTAGGGTGTATGGCGGAGGAGTGGAAGAAGGAGGCTTTTCGCAAGTCCAGTCTTATCGATCTTGTCGTCGGGCCGAATGATATCCATCAGATCCCCCGGCTGCTGAAGAAACTGGAGGCGGGGGATGAGCGGACAATGGCAGTGGGCTCGTCCAGGCGTCAAAGCGCGGTTTACAATACTGAGTATATCGCGGGAAAGTCTCACTGTAACGTGATTATAACCGAAGGCTGTGATAACTTTTGTACTTATTGCATTGTTCCTTATGTCCGGGGCAGGGAACGCAGTCGGAAGGAACAGGATATCCTGGCTGAGATCCGGGAGCTGGTGGACAAGGGCGTGAGCGAGATCACTTTGCTGGGGCAGAATGTAAACTCTTACCGTTGCGGCTCAAACGGATTTATCAGTCTGCTTAAAAAGGTGAATGATGTAAAGGGAGTGGAGAAGTTTGATTTTGTCACGTCTCACCCCAAAGATGCCTCAGAAGAACTGTTTAAAGCGATGTCCGCGCTGGATAAGTGCCGAAAATTCCTGCATCTTCCGGTTCAATCCGGATCGAACCGGATCCTGAAGAGGATGAACCGGGGGTATGTCCGGGAGCATTATCTGGAGCTGGCGGAGGCGGCGAGACGAAATATCCCTGATTTGCGAATGACGACAGACGTGATGGTCGGCTTTCCCGGCGAGACTGATCGTGATTTTGAAGATACATTGAATCTGATGCGGACCGTGCGGTTTCAGGGGGCCTATATCTTTAAGTATTCGCCCCGGCCCGGTACTCAGGCCGCGCAGATGGAAGATGATGTGCCAATGGCGGTTAAGCGGCAGCGGAATCAGGTCCTGCTGGAGCTGCAAAAGAGCCTGCACGCGCAGCAAAAGGAGCAGAGGGATTAAAAAGGGTAGTGTCGGCTTCAGTCGGGACTTGTCTGAACTCAGCGTCTAAAACCTGTTGTTCATGTTTACTTATTCTGTTAAAATAATTCTGTGATATCCTGAAAATGGTTGACAGAAAGGAG
>JAGYOO010000312.1 GCA_018399295.1 Candidatus Omnitrophota bacterium
CCGCAACCCGGACTTTATCGAGACATATTATTCCGCCACCATGGCTGCTCCCGTAGGCGGGGTGATTGTGCCGGGTGTTTTCGCTTTAAGCGGAGATGAGTCCAATAAGGCGGAAAAGGCGGAGAACTTGGAGATCGGGTATCGCGGATTGCTTGGCAAACTGCAGTTGACGACCAACCTGTTCTACACTGAGATTGAAGATATGATCGTGTTTTCCCAGACCAGCACCAGTCTTTTACCCCCGTATGTTTTTAAGCATATAAACCTGCCTAAGGTGCAGGAATACGGCGCGGAGATCGAAGTCGAGTATCCGCTTTTAGACTGGCTGACGATTATGGCCAATTACACCTGGTATGATATGCAGGAAGACACCATCTCTAAGGCTACCAGGGAGTTTGTGGGAATGACACCCAAACAGTTGATAAACGCCCAGCTGCGCGCGGAGTGGGAAAACGGGCTTTCCGCCAATCTGATGGCTGAATATACCGACGCGAGTCAATGGTCGCGGACTGCGCTTCAGTCATGGGGGGGCTATCCGGCTGATCCGGATGGGATTACTACCAAAGCCGGCGGCAAGGCTGACAGTTACCTTATTGCCCATCTGCGGGTGGCTTATGAGTTCCTGCTCGGGGATAATGACGCTGAGATCGCGCTGGTTGTCCGCAATCTGACGGACAAAGGATATGACGATTATCCGCTGAGCAGCGCGGATATCGGCCGGACGATCTACGGCAGTTTTCGGTACAGCTTCTAACATCGCAGTGTTAAAAAAAGGCGGGACCATTACGGTCCCGCCTTTTTTAGCTCATAGCTCATAAGCTCATGAGTAGAAGAAAAGACAGAAACTTCGCTTCGAGAGGAAAAGGTTTTTTGTTCTGGCCTTTGACTTAAGACTGCTGATAACTATATGCTGTTTGAACGCTCGCGTTCGTTTTTTTTATGAGCTTATGAGCTAATGAGCTCAGCCGGGGATGGGCTGGTGAGACGATTGACAAGATTTTTAATTTTTGTTATCATAAATATTCCAACCGTTTACCCCCGCTTCTAAAACAGAAAAGGGACGCGAAAATGGACAGATACGAAGTATTGAAAAAGGCCGATTTTGATCAGTTCATCAGCGCGTTGGCCCGGCTCAAACCCCTGGCCGCGCCTGTAAACAAAGGTTTCAATAAATACACGTTTGAGCTGGTAGAAGACGCATCCCAAATCAGTATTAAATATATACCTACGATTCTTCCTCCGAAAAAATATTTCATGCCGCAACGGGAAACAATACTCGAGTTTGACAAGGCCGCGGGAAAATGGCAGCCTGTGCTCTCGTCTCAGGATATGGTCCTGTTCGGGGTGCATACCTGCGATCTTGCCGGTATCCAGTGCCTGAACATGGTGTTTTCCGGAAAGCCGCAAGATATCAATTATCTTGCCCGCCGGGATCGGATAACCATTATCGGTCTGGAGTGCAACAGCTATTGCGATGAATATGCCAGCTGCGCGGCTATGGATAATCATTTGCCCAACGGTGGATATGATCTTTTTTTTACCGAACTTGCGGACCGGTTTATGGTGCATGTGAATTCTTTGGAAGGAGAAAAACTGGTGAACGAGCTTGGGATGTTCGCGAAGGCCGGTCCGGCTGATCATCAGAAACTGGAAGAAGTCCGCCAGCAAAAACGGGAGATATTCAAAAAAGAGCTTAAACCGGAGTATTCGGAGTTAAAAACCATATTTGACCAGGCCATGGACAGCGAGGTCTGGAGGGACTTGGATAGTCGTTGTCTTTCCTGCGGGAACTGCACCAACGTCTGTCCGACCTGTTACTGTTTTGACGTGCGCGATGATATCAACCTTGACCTTAATACCGGTATCCGCTACCGGGTGTGGGATTCCTGCCAGAACGAGAGCTTCGCCCGTGTGGCCGGAGGGGAGAATTTCCGGGAAAAACGTGGCGAACGCCAG
>JAGYOO010000313.1 GCA_018399295.1 Candidatus Omnitrophota bacterium
CCCACTTCTTCGGCCGGTCATAGCCGTTCATCCCGATAACAACGTCCTGATAGGTGAGAAACTGCCAGCGCTTGCCCTCAGTCAGGCCGCTGCAAAGCGTGGAAAACGCCCCGGTCGAGTCATTCCCATACTTCAAAAAGGTCGATCCGGCAACAACTAAATGCTTTGATCCGTCGCCTTTGTAATACCGGTGCATCCCCCTTATGGCAAAACTGCCGGCAGATCCATACTGGACCATAGCCTGCCGCTTTGCGATCACCCCGTATTCCTCATCAAACCTCACGTTTTGGGCGATTGTGGCCTGATTTAAGGGCACTTTATGCGGGGAGACCTTAGAGTTCAGCCCCTTGGAAAAGTCGTCCAGAACAAAGAATCTGCCCCGATTTGAGGCCATCGCCGGGCCTCCGCTCAGGCATAAGGCAACAACCAGGATAAAACTATAGAGTCGACGCAATTCTCCGCCCTCCAAACTTCGCGTTTTTGTCATAAGCCGGGTTCTGGTTCAGCACTGACCAGCGGGTTTTCACGTCCCGGTAAAAAGACGGGTCATCGATCTGCATCGTCTCCTTCTCCCCGATCACCGGCCGGCACTTCCACGTCCAGTACATCAGGACACACTCGGATAAAAGAGACAACTGGACATTCTCCACACCCCCGCCAAACGGGAAATGCGCGTCACTGGTCATCCGCGGCGGCCGCTGTCCGAAATAAAACTTAAACCCGTTGTCAACGGCCGTCTCCGGCTTTGGATGGACTGTCAGATTACTACCCTTGATGAAATACCGCTGCGGATCCCCGGAAGAGTCCGAGCGCCAAGAGGGGAACTTCTCGTTCATCTCCTCCTCGGTCTTGGGATCCAGCTGCTCCCACTCCGTCCCGTTGAGCCACCAGAGACCGCCCTTGTCCGCGATCAGATACCGCTCAAGCTCATTGTTCAGATCATATACACCCTGCTCGGCCACCACGTTAAAGGTGTCGCTTGTCGGCAGACAGCGGGTCAACGCGGCCACCACATCCGCGCCCTCTTGCAGAATAAGCCCGACAACCGTGTCCGGAACCTTTGCTGCCTTTGCTGACGGCACATAAGCGCGCGCCATAATCTTCAGATTGCCTAAATTCATTGTCTGCCCCCCTAAATTTTATGCCGCATACCGTACATAATATGCCGGAGCCGGCGAAAGATAATATCTGCGATAAGCTGGATAAAGCTAAACTCCTCAGCCTCTTCCGGCAACTCCGCCTCTAACTCTCTCTCCGCGACCTTCAGGAAATACTTGATTACCTCTGCCCTCTTTAGCTTCATAGGTCTCTCCGCAGTCGCAGTGATAGACCATTGATTCCGGGTCAAGCACTGCCCGTTTCCCGCATTTACACTCTATGCTCAACGGCCCAAACTCTCCGGTCATAAGATTGACAAAGAAGGCCATTACTTAACCGCAGCCAACATCTTTACAAGCAGCCCCGTGCAGAGCGAACACAGCGCCGTGAGCAACAAAACCACGTTCCACGCCGGCCGGCCTAACAGCCTGTCTCGGATATCCTCGATCGCCTTGACAAAGCTGACGTGTTCGATATCGTTCTTATTCGCCCGGTCCTCTAATGCCTTCACCCTTGCTTCGTTTTTTGCCCCTTTGACGCATTCGCTCATAGCTTTCCCTTCCTTCAACGGTTAATCCCCACGCCATGACAGCCCCCGGTAATCTTAGTCACCTGCGCCGACACCCTTGAAGCAGCAGCGTCCGGCACATTCGATATAGCAGAGACATTCGGAACCTCGTCCGAAGTCTTAAGCGCAAAGTAATAAGTCGTTCCCGGAGTAAGCCCGGTCTGAGTGAAAGTCTCGCTTGTTCCGGCAACCGAGGGGCTGGGTTCGCCGGCGCACTCTGTCGCCGAAGCGAAGTTCTCAGCGGTTATCTCTGAAGTTGAATAGCGAAGGTCGTAGGAAGAAGCCGT
>JAGYOO010000314.1 GCA_018399295.1 Candidatus Omnitrophota bacterium
AATTTCATCGGATAGCCTTGATTCACGGTAAGGACGCGGATTTTTCAATCCTGAATAAAACAGGATGCAAAAAGTGAAAACCGCGAACAGGCAGATTAAGCACAGGTTGGTTGATTTCATGAACTGACTTTCGTTCCTTCAGACTTCCAAGACTACGATTTTATAGACCTAAGACAGATAAGCTCACAGCTCCTGACTACCGGTCAGGCAGGGAATTTTGTTTTCTAATCCTATAATCAGTCTTAATCCTATAATCAAATTTTATCTGTTTACTCCAGTGAGCGGAGCGAACGTCCTCCGAGCTCCGAACTCCAGTGAGCCGTCAGGCGAGTGTTCTAAGCCAAGCGCCCTTTCTACTTTCTATTATTAAAAACTAAGATGCTGCGCGCCAGCCAGACGCGCTTTTTACAGTTTAGCGTAATTAGAAACAGAGCGCCACTTTTTTTAACAGATCTATAAAAAAGCCGCCGGAAGTTACTCCGACGGCTCTTCTGATACTATCGACCTCCATTCAACCTCGTAGGTTGAATGGGTTATTAACGGTTGTATTCCTCTTGCCTGGACCAGTCCGGCTGAGATTTGGAGGGCTGAGGCTCGGGGGTTCGGCCTGACGGTGGCCCCTGATACTCATAGATGGTTTCTCCCCGAGACGGTTCCTCCTGCTGCCCATTCTGCTGTTGAGACTGGGTATCCTGCTGATAGGAACCATTTTCCCGTAATGCCCGGTTTTCTTGTTCCAGCTCGAGTTTATCTTTTGAGTTCATCCCATTTATATGACGCTTGGAATCGCGCGTATTCTGTTGACCTCTGGCCGCGGAGCAGTCCTGGGCGGCTGCCGCCAGTGTTACAAGTAATCCTGCCAAAATCATTATTATCGCAAATGTCTTCATAGGTCCCCTCTTGGTTGAGAATTGACCGACAGGGAGATTATACATCCTGTGACTCAGGCGTGAACCGGTAGATTCCAGATTTTTTTGACCTAAGCGCGCGCAAGCGCGCAGCAAAACCAAAATTTGATTACACAGATTTAAAAATGATTACACAGATTAAAGATAAAATTTCCTGCCTGCCGGTAGGCAGGGATTATAGGATTAAGACTGATTATAGGATTAGAAGATAAATTGACCGCCAGCGAGCTCCCTTTCTACTCTTTAGCTAAAGACTAAAATGCTGTAAGCGACGTCTTGAAACAATCGCGTAGGTTGTTTGAACGGTTTGGTGTGGAGACCTTGAAACAACCGCGTAGGTTGTTTTGGGTTGTTTAGGAACGGTGGAATTTCCCGCTGGATGTCATTCCGCCTATCTGCCCTTTGCCCTCTCTACTCTCTACTTATAAAGACTAAGATGCTGCGAGCGACGCGAAGTTTCGGGTTATATCTGTTTACTCCAACGAACGAAGTGAACGGTCTCCAAGCTCAAGAGAGCCGAAGGTGAACGTCCACAAAGCACATAGCTCATAGCAGTACGCCGCGGGCATAAAAAAGGAACGCCCGCTTAAGTTATTCACTCAAGCGGGCGTTTTAATCCCAGCGGCGTCCTACTCTCCCACAAGGTAACCCTTGCAGTACCATTGGCCTCGGAGAGCTTAACTGCCGTATTCGGAATGGGAACGGGTGTTTCCTCTCCAGCATGGCCACTGGAAATCTGGTGAAGGCACGAGGCCTTCAAACTTTACAATTTAATAATCCACATAGCCGGAAGAACCGGCGTTATCTGTTTCTTTTGTAGGATCACTTATTATGATAGCAAGTGATCAAGCCGCACGGCGGATTAGTACTCCTCAGCTTAACATATTGCTATGCTTACACTTAGAGCCTATCAACCTCGTAGTCTACAAGGTGCCTTTAGGGGCCTTATGGCCCGGGATATCTAGTCTTAGAGGGGGCTTGGCGCTTAGATGCTTTCAGCGCTTATCCTTCCCGAACGTAGCTA
>JAGYOO010000315.1 GCA_018399295.1 Candidatus Omnitrophota bacterium
TCCTCAAATAAAGATACATGATCGCGGCCTCAAGATTCGCCCGCCGCAGCCGGACTGCCGTCATCTCGCACAGCAACCTGATCCAGGCCTTTATCTCCTCTTTGCGGTAAATGTTTCCCGGCAGAGTATAGGAGTGGCCCATAGACTTTGGCGGGCCGTGATCACGGCAGTAAGGGGTTATCTCCTGCCCGTCTTCTTCCGGATGAGCCGCGGCATAGATCCACCGGCCGATTTTTCCGAACCGGCTGATAAAAAACTCTTTCGGCCGGCCCGCCAGATCGGCATAAGTAAATATTCGTAATTCCTGAAGCCGGCGGGTCAGACTGGGGCCAATACCCGTGATCTTCTCCACGGACATATCTTTTAAAGCGGCATAGATATCTTTTTTTTCCAGGATCAGCAGTCCGTCCGGCTTGTTTATTTTTGAGGCCATCTTAGAGATAAGCCGGTTTACTGAAATCCCCACGGAACCGGTCACGTTAAACCTCTTCTTTATATCATTCTTAAGCTCCATAGCCAGCTGCTTGTAAGAACCGAACATCCGGTCGCAACCGGTTACGTCCAAATAAAACTCATCTATCGACGCCCGTTCTACCCGAGGGCTGTACTTTTCGAGCATCAGCGCGATTTCCTGCGAGATGTAGATATACTTGGCTGAATCTGCCACCACAAACTCCGCCCGCGGACAAAGCCGGAACGCCTCGGCGCAGGACATGCCGGAGTCCACCCCCCTGCGCTTGGCCTCATAAGACGCCGCGCAGACCACGGTCCGTTCCTTATTGGCGCGGCCGCCCACGATCACCGCCTTACCGCGCAGAGCCGGATTAGCCGCCTGCTCAATCGCCGCGAAAAAAGCGTCCATATCAATATGAAGTATCCGTTTTTCAGACATTATCTTCAGATAAAGGGGATGGTTATAAAAAGTGACTCAGGGGGGAACCAAATACTCGCTTCGCTCGCAGCATCTTAGTCAACAGCATCTTAGCAAAAGATTAAAAAACCAAAATTTGATTACACCGATTTTAAACAGATTACACCGATTTTAAAAAACTTAAAATTTGATTAATCTGATTTTAAAATGATTAATCTGATTAAAAACCGTTATAGGTTACAGCCCTAAAGGGCATCCATCTAGGGAAATTTACGTCCATACAACCCGTGGCGCCTTAGGAAGCGCAGGAGCAGTCTTACGTTTTGGTTTTTCCGTGAAGTGCTCACCTGAATCCCCTTCTAGGGGCTGGGGGTCTTACAGGAAATAACTGAAACGTTCGCTCCGAGCACTCCGTGCGCCTGCTTTCTTTGCTGACTTTTCCCAGGGTAAAATTTACCATGGGTAAATTTCCCTGCTGGACGCCATTTTGGCGGTCATTTATTTAAGTCAGGCTGGGGGTGTCAGGACGTCCCAGGGGGCAGGCATCGCCCCCTAAAGCTTCCCTGAAATCTCAGCTTCTTCCTCGGTCCTCTCTTTCCCTCCTAAGGTGCTAAGATGCTATCAACTCATGAGCTAATGAGCTTATGAGCTTGCCCTGAGCACTTCAACAAGCTCAGTGTAAACTGAAGGCGAAGGGCTGATCGATTGTTAATTTAAGTCTTTATATGATATACTTTTTCCGTGAAATCTAAAAAAGCGTTTACCATCATCGAGGTTATAGTCGTTCTGTCGATTATTACCGTATTTCTCGGACTGTCCGGAGCCTATCTGTTTAACTTCCGTTCCGGCACAGCGCTGGAACAGGCGGCCCATCAGGTTTCGTCCGCGCTCCAGCTTGCCCGCACCCTGTCGATTACCAAAAGGGAACAGCATCGTGTTGTATTCGACTTTTCCGGGAAAACATATTCGATCTACAGTGACTCGGGAATAGCTGTCGAGGCCGACCGCTCACTGCCCGGAGGGATTGAGGTCGACTCTCTGACCACGGGCTCATT
>JAGYOO010000316.1 GCA_018399295.1 Candidatus Omnitrophota bacterium
CGAACTCCAGTGAGCCCCTTCGACAAGGCTCAGGACAAGCTGGGCGAACGTGCTAAGCGTAGCGCAGCGAAGCGCGCGCTCGCGCTCTTGCTTCTTCCTCGTAAATATGGTTAAATATACAGTTAATATGATTGAACATCAGGACGCGGTGGTTAGGAAGAATTGTGAGATTGCTCCGGGGATATTCCATTTGGAACTGGAATGTCCGGAGGTCTTCAGCCGGATCATGCCCGGCCAGTTTATCCATGTCCGCGTAAATTCCTCACTGGACCCTCTGCTTCGCCGTCCATTCAGTATCAGCAGTCTAACCGCGGAAAAGAACGCGGTTGTTTTATATAAGGTAGTGGGGAAAGGGACCCGCCTTCTGACCGAGAAGTGCGCGGGCGAGAAAGTCGATCTGCTCGGGCCGTTGGGAAACGGCTTTGATCTGGAGGCTGCTTCAGACGCCGACAGCATCGTGCTCGTGGCCGGAGGGATGGGCGCGGCGCCGCTGACCCTGCTGGCTGAGACCATTGCCGGGAAACGCTGGTTTTCCCAAAATATGAATGTTCTCGCCGGCGCTCCGAATACCGCTGAACTGACGATTGCCGCCGGTCTCCGGAAGATCGGGAAAGAAATATCATTAGCCACAGATGACGGCAGCGCCGGACATCATGGTTACGTTACCGACCTTTACGAAAAATTTCTGAACGAAAATTCCGGAAAAAAGATATTCGTTTATGCCTGCGGTCCGGTCCCGATGCTTAAGAAGGTTTCCCTGATGTCCCCGGACAATGTCTCCGGCCAGGTTTCCCTGGATGAGATGATGGGTTGCGGGATCGGCGCCTGCCTTGGCTGCGTCATAAAAACCCGTGAAGCCGACAAGCTGGTGTACAAGCGCGTCTGCAAAGACGGCCCGGTCTTCGGCCTGCGCGGGATCCACTGGGAGGAATGAGATGCCGCTGATGTACATACTGATCGGGCTTGGTGCCGGAGTGCTGGGCGGGCTGTTCGGCATCGGCGGAGCGACGCTTATGGTACCGGCACTGGTATTCCTGTTCGGTTTTACGCAGCATCAGGCCCAGGGCACTACACTTGTTGCCATGCTGCCGCCGATCGGTCTACTGGCCGCGCTGCATTATTACCGCCAGGGAAACGTTAATCTTCCTGTAGCGTTTTTAATCGCCGGCGGTTTCTTTATCGGCGGCTATTTCGGCGCCGCGCTGGCCGGCAAAGTCCCGGATATTATCCTTAAAAAAATGTTCGGTTTCTTCTTTCTGTTCGTTGCGTTTAAAATGATCTTCAGCCGGTAAGAAAAATGAAACTCTCCGTAACCATTGGAAAACTGACTCTCAGGAATCCCGTTACCGTAGCCTCCGGCACCTTTGGTTATGCCGAGGAATACGCGGAGCTTATCGATCTGAAAAAAATCGGAGCGATCGTCACCAAGACGATAACCGCCGAACCGCGTCCGGGAAATCCGCCGCCCCGGCTGGCCGAGACCCCGGCCGGAATGATCAACGCCATCGGCCTGCAGAACGAGGGTATCGAAGACTTTATCCAAAAAAAACTTCCGCTTCTGCGCGAACTTCCCGCTCCGGTCATTGTGAGCATCAGCGGCTGCTCTGTCGAAGAATTCGTCAGACTGGCCAAATGCCTGGGGCAGGAGAAGGTAGAGGCTCTGGAGCTTAATTTTTCCTGTCCGAACGTAAAAGGCCACACACTTTCTGAAAAAGTAAAGATGTTCGCCCAGGACGCTGACGCGGTACGCGAAGTCACCGCGGCCGTCCGCAAGGCCTATTCCGGTACCATCATCGCCAAGCTGAGCCCGGCGGTGACTGACATCACTGAGATCGCGAAGGCCGCGGAAAACGGCGGCTGCGACGCCCTCAGCCTGATAAACACCCTTCCGGCAATGGCCGTGGACCTGAAGACCCGCCGCCCGG
>JAGYOO010000317.1 GCA_018399295.1 Candidatus Omnitrophota bacterium
TGAAAATTACTTTTTTCCCGTCAGGATTATACTTATTTATAAATTCGCGCTCAAGCTCGATCGGTTTAAACAAGTCGCAGTCAACACCCGGGTTTATCTTCTTTATCTTCTCCGAAGTTATTCCCATATCAATAAGTTTTCCCCGGGCAAAATCACAGGCAGCAATAATCAGGTCGCAGCTTTCATAAAACATCCGGAATATTTTCGACTGGATTTGGAAGCGAAAGGGCATTGTAAGCTCTTCACCGTGGGCATAGAGCACGAATGGTTTTTTTAATAATATCTTGCCCAAAAATCCGATAAACGCGCCGGGAAACAGGTCGCCGCAGTGCACAAGGTCGATCTGTCTGCGCCGGATCATGATCAGGCCCATCAAAATGTACGGAATGGATTTAAGCAGACTCGGATACTTCCAGTTCTTCAACGGTCGGAATCTCCGGATAATTTCCAGGTCATGGATCTTATCGAATTCCTGCCAGCCAGGGACTTTTTTCGTCAGGAATACCACCTCATCTTTAGGGAAATGACGGTACAGATTATAGTAGTAGAGCCTTGACCCTCCCTCGGACGGGAGAAAACTGTCAGTAATGATCAGATTCCTCAGCTTTTCCTTTTCGTGATTCATAGAAGCAGCTCCTTATAAACATCCATCGTCTGTCTCGCGGTTTTTGCCCAGGAAAAATCAGACAGTCTGTTTCTTCCCGCTTTTACCAGCCGCTGCCTTAAACCCGGATTATTCCATACCTGAACCAGCTTTTCCCGAAGGTCCCCTTCATCCTGAGAGTGAAACGTAAGAGCTGTTGCTGAAAACAGTTCTTTTAACGCCCCGGCGTCACTGGTCAGGCAGGGCACATCAAAACTCATGGCCTCCAGGACCGGAAATCCGAACCCTTCATCTAAAGACGGAACGACCAGCGCCCGGCATTTTCGGTACAGGATCTTTTTTTGAATATCATCAACATATCCGGCAATAATCACCCGGCGGCTTAATCCGGCGGCTCTTAGGAAACTTTTTATTTCCAAGGTCTGATTGCCGGGTTTACCCGCTGCCACCAGCTTGATACCCTTAAGCGGTTCCAGAGCCTTTAACAGCAGGATAAGATTCTTCCGCTTATTCATCGTGCCCAGAAACAAAAGGAAATTATCCGGAAGCCGTATTCCGTTTATGGACTTTACTTCCTCTATCCTCTCCTGGTCAATTTGCTGGGCCTGCTCTGCTCCTGAATAAATCACCCGGGTCTTACCCTCGGCCATAGGAAAGTACTTCAACAAATCACTCTCCGTAGTCCCAGAGACGCAGATTATCCTGGAGGCCGCGGAAACTGAGAACTTCAGTTTTTCCGTCAGCAGCCTTGTCATTCCGGCTGATTCCGTTCCTTTGAACTTAAGAAACGCCAGGTCATGAACGGTAACCACCTTTCGCACGTTTGCCTCGAATCGGGGCAGAATAAAAGAGGTACCGTGATACAGGCATTTTTCTTTAAAACTTTTAATCCGGCACCAGGCATTGAACAGCCGGTTAAAACCTCGGCTAAACTGCCAATCGTAGGGAACGCGCAGACTTTCAATACTCTTAGAATTAAACCCATAGCGATTCAGGTCCACCGGAAAAAGTCCAAAGTAATGATGGACCATTTCCAGTTCCGGCTCCTCCAGTTGATGAAGCTGTCCGGCCAGATTCCGGACATACCTGCCGATGCCGGTCAAGGCCTCGGAATAAACCAGATTATTCACGTCAATGTAGACTTTACGCTTCATGTTCCCTTAAAAACCGGGTTTTCGCGAATCCCGCTCCAACCGCTGCCAGATAAGTGCCCAGATACATTCCTCCGCGCAAAACTTTCTTTTGACGCAAAAGTCCGGTCAGCATATACCTTATT
>JAGYOO010000318.1 GCA_018399295.1 Candidatus Omnitrophota bacterium
CGCCCTTATTCGCACAGTGCGAGTTCGGGGCCTTTGTGGGTAATGAAGACAGCCGGCCTCCCTACGCGTCTGAAATCCAGGATTTTGAATCCCTGGCGGACAAACATGTGGCATCATCCCTGGTCTACTGGTCTTGGGCAGACGGTGATTTTCCCCTGGAACAGCTTGAACAGGGGATCCGCTATCATGACGGCTATGATACCGGAACTAATCTTCATCTGGTGTGGGAGCCCTGGGCCCGGGATATCGATGACAATCCTTATACACTCAGTCATATCGTCACCGGTGTTTATGATGATTACATAAACCGCTTTGCCCGTTCCTGCCGCGACTGGGAAGATCCGATCCGGCTCCGCTTTGCTCACGAGATGGTTCATGACGGAGATCCTCTGACCGAGGGATGGTATCCCTGGCAGGACCAGCCGGAACTGTATAAGCAGGCCTGGAACAAGGTGCACTCGATATTTGAGCAGGCGGGAGCGGATAATGTCGAGTTCGTCTGGGCGCCTAATCATCATACTCTTTCCATGGTAGATGTTAACGGCATGGCGGAATATTACCCCGGAACCGACCAGGTCGACTGGCTGGGGATGGACGGGTACAGCTGGGGCTATTACACCGCTAACGAGCCCTGGGGGTATTATCTGTCATTTGACGAAATCTTTAAGGAACTGTACCAGGCCTTTACCGATAACCCGGATATCTTTGGCGACAAGCGCATGATGATCGCCGAGTTCGCTGCCGCGGAAATATCGTACAAACCGGATACAAGCAAAGTCGGCTGGATAGAAGACGCGTTCAATAAGATCAAGAATGAGTACGGTGAACTGGAAGCGATCTACTGGTTCCACTCGCTAAAGGAAAGAGACTGGCGGATTAATTCCTCTGATGAGACCCTTGCGGCTTTTCAGCTGGCCGTATCTGACCCATATTTTACCAGCCATATTGTTCCTGAACCGGGTAGTTTTATTACTTTTCTGGCCGGATTATTGCTGTTCAACATCGGAAAATTCAGGAAAAAAATAAATAATTCTTTCAATCTTCTGAATTAGATAAACGTAAACAACATTAAGCTATTAATTTCATTGGACTTAGCAATAATCAGTTCATTAATAAAAGCTTTTATAATATTTATCCAAAATATTGACAAAACATAGATCAGATGATACACTTTTACTACTTTTGTATTGTGTAGAATTGATAATTGTAGAAAAAAAAGAAATTCAACCGGCTTTGTAAAGGCCTAACGGAAGGAGGAGCAACAATTGAAATTGATTAAGGGAATAATGCTTCTGATGATCGCGGTGGGGTTGCTGATGCCGGGGATGTCTGAGGCTCAGGAAGAAGAGGCGCAGGGTGAATTTCAGCCCTTTGCCGTATATATTGACCGTGGTAGCCGCGCCAACCATTATGTTCCTTCCGGTTGGATGGGTGACTATGGTGATATTAAGTTTACTGAATCCTGGAAAGAAAACCCTCATTCCGGAAACACCTGCATCAAGATAACCTATACCGGAGAAGGAAAGCAAGGCGCCAACTGGGCCGGTATGTACTGGCAGTGGCCTCCGAATAACTGGGGTGAAAAAGACGGCGGGTTTGATCTTACCGGCGCCACTAAGCTTACTTTCTGGGCGCGGGGCGAAAAAGGCGGTGAAACAATTGTTGAAGTAAAAATCGGCGGACTCACCGGCACCTATTCTGATTCTGATTCAGCCAGTGTCGGCCCGATCGAGCTTACTCAGGAATGGCAGCAGTTCAGCATCGACCTGACCGGTCTGGATATGTCTTATATCAGCGGTGGTTTCGCCTGGGTTACCAATTCTATGGCAAACCCGGATGGCGCCACTTTCTTTTT
>JAGYOO010000319.1 GCA_018399295.1 Candidatus Omnitrophota bacterium
ACAAGCCTCTGGACCCGACAGAAATAGACGAACTCTATAAGCAGGAAGACGTTGATCATCTGAGCCTTGAAAGTATAGTAAGCAAACTTGCCGAAATCGCCGCGGCAAAGACGACTGCCGGGTTGACGGCAGAAGACCAGCTGAAGAATTACCTGCTGCGCGCCCGCGCCCGCTACCTTATCGACGCGATAAGGACCGCGGTCTCTTCGGACAATTACACCTTTTATCATTCCCTTGTGGCCATAACCAAACTCCTGCCTCACGTAGTGGAGCAGATCGGCGAAGAGCCGGACACCGTGAATATCTATCTGGCCCGCGACGGGGCTAATTACTGGATGGCCAAACGCCTGGAAAGCCGGGATCCTGGTTTTGAAAGCAAAAATATTATATTCCACCTGTCCAGGGACAAGATGGACCGTGACCACCAGGTGATCCAGATTATGCTGGAATCGATAAGCAAAGACTTTGAGCCGAGATTGCAGAAGATTATGTCCCTCGAGTCCGGACCGGAGCGCAAAGCCGCGCTGAAGGACCTGCGTCGGGATTTCCACCGGGCATTCATGGACCGGTTCGGGGCCCGGATAAAAGCTGATCAGGACTTCAGCGCCCGGGTGGATGCGTTGTGCGCGGAACTTGAACAGGCAGGTATCTGCGGAAGAGGTTTCGAAAGCTTCCGCGTTGTTGACAGCATGTCCGGCGGGATCATCACCGGTTACCTGAAGGCGGTTATAAGCTATAAAGAGAATAAGCCCGTCAGTGAGTTTATCGTCGCGCCTAAGACGGAGGAGATGATTCTGCTGCGGGGTATTGACAGGTTCGAATGGGATAAGGCCGGCATTTCCGAGGAAGATATTGAACAGTGGTTCGAGGAAGAGGGACTGACGGTTCCGACCGAGATGAACCTGTCGGCAGAGCCGGAGGATTCTTTGACCGCGCTGCAGCGCGATCATCTCGAGGCCATGGTCTACCCGCTGTTCTACCCGTTCAGCGAAGTCAATCTCGGCCATCCGATCGGCTGGGTGAACGACGGTTTGTATGAGTCCTCGCCGGCTAAACAGCTGGGCGCGGAACTGAGAAAGATGCTGATCGCCAACGCGGTACAGCGGGACGGACAGGGACAGCAGCCGGCGGTCTGGCCGGTTATTGACCTCGAACAGCCTTCGTTCCTTAAAGAGTTCGGTATTGATCTCGATATCGTAAGACGCAACATATTCAACCGGTTCGTGCTCAGCCACAACGAGGTCTTCACCACGGTCTCCGACGCGGTTCAGGCGCGAATCCTGGTAAATCTGGCACAGTGGATCGAAAAGACCGATCTGCAGGCTCTCAATGACCTGTTGACAAAAGAGCAGTTGCCGCAGGACCGCGGAACTTTCGGGTTCGAGGAACGCCTGGAGCAGGCCGCAAGCACCTTTTTCGAATTCGAGAACTTCCTGGCCGAGTTGCGCGGTTTCTCCCCGGCCGGTTTCCGGCAGGCTTTGAGTATCGCCATGCAGTCGCAGGACACCTTGACTGACATGAAATCCCTGGCCGATTCCCTGTACGTTATAAGGGAAGGCAGGATCAAGGGTGCCGCTTCGGCTGAAAAACGCGGCATGTCCCTGCAGAGAAGATACGCCTATGGCGCGGACCGCTCGCTGTTGATGCGGTTCCAGTCCCTGATTCCGGGACAGACCGAATTCATTCCCAACGCCTCAAACCTTATTCCGGAGCTGGAGAACAATGTTCCGCTGATGCTGGATGGTTCCTCATTCGCCGGACTGCTGGAACAGGTCGTACGCGACGAAGAAACGGAAGGCGTGAAGCTTGCCACCTTCTTTATCAATTTCACAGGGCCTCAGGGAG
>JAGYOO010000032.1 GCA_018399295.1 Candidatus Omnitrophota bacterium
GCTGCTGCGATTGCGGCCAGCCGGCCAACCGACCGGGACGCCGGAGTTTCATGGTAATCAGTTTTGAATATGCCGCCAGTGCCTGGCCGGCGGTCTTTGAGATAGAAAGACCTTCTGCCGTTTCCCGACATTTCCGCTTCATCCGGATTTTTTCCAGAGGTATAAGTTTAGAGATCCGGCACAGAGCGGCTATAAACTCTTTTGGATCCTGTCTCTTCAGGAGCAGCCCGTTTTCTTCCTGTCGGATCATGTCATCGGTCCCTGCGCCGGACAAGGCCACTACCGGCACTTCACAGGCCATGGCCTCACCCAGAACCAGCCCCTGAGTCTCAGTGCGGGAGGCAAAAGCAAAGACATCCATACTGCGGTAAGCCTTTCCCATCTCTTCTCCTTTTCTGCTTCCCGCGAAAAAAACGCGGCCTGCCAGGCCCTGCCGTTTGACATACCGCCGCATCCAGCCCATAAGCTCTCCGCTGCCGACGACTAAAAATCCGCTGCAGGATGTTTCCGATAAAAAACCGGCTATCGTCCGACTGAGAAACACAATGTTCTTTTCCCGGTCAAGCCGGCCGGTAAACCCGACCAGAAAAAAGTTTTTGGGAATACCTAACTCTTCGCGCAGATCCCCGCTTCCACCCAATTCCGCCGGATCGATCCCTGTCGGGATAACCTCCACCGGCGTCATAACTCCGAAGCGTTCGAGAGTTTCCTTTATTCCTTTACTCGGGGCGAAGACACAATCACTGAGATTGGCGTAAGCTGTTTCCAGTCGGGTAAGAAACCGGGTGTTAAACCAGTGATTTCCAAAAGCATAACTGGTAAACTCGTTGTAAATGGTGTGAAAAGTAAATACCAGTGGAATCCCCTTTGCCCGGGACAGGCGCAGAGCGGACTCTCCGATAAGAAAAGGCTGGTGCGCGTGAACAATATCCGGATTAAACTCCTCAAGCCCCCTGGACAAGGAAACACTGTCGGGACCGGGAAAAGAAACAGTCAGGGCCTTACCGTCAAACAGCAGAAAAGAACGCACCCGCAGCACTTCCTTATCCTTGGAATGATTTTCTTTGCCGCCCGGAACCAGCACACGCACCTGATGTCCCTGAGAACGGAATTCTTTGACAAACCGGCTTATTGACTGCTCCAGTCCCCCCAGCTGGGGCTTATAAGTGTTCGTCATCATCAGAATGTTCATTGCGCGGCTTTTATTTCCAGATCGGATCGACCCGGCGCGAACACCTGCGGCCGCATATCCGGCAAACGCGCTTCCAGGTCCGGAGGATTCCCTCGCCAGTCACCTTTACACTCAGCTTTTATCTTTCCCTCCGACTGCACCAGAGATAGAAAAATATCGCCGAAATCAGTCA
The DNA here is from genome assembly GCA_018399295.1 of Candidatus Omnitrophota bacterium. GTDB lineage: Bacteria > Omnitrophota > Gorgyraeia > B26-G9 > B26-G9 > M55B170. The sequence continues at coordinate 1,365 of JAGYOO010000032.1, forward strand.
GCGCGGGTCCAAAACTGATTCTCTTGCCAGTCTCTCTCCATTCAGGCAATATTCCGGAAAAGAGAATCAGCTTTCCCCCTTCTTCCCGAACAAAACAGTTTCTCAGCATCGCTATCCATTCAGCCGCGGCCCAGACATGCTGTCCGTCGCCCATGCATCCGCCCAGGGTCCGGGGATGGACCGCCTCCGGCCACTGTCCGGTGGACGAGGCCAATTCAGCCACCGCCCGGATCAACTGAAAACATCGTCTGTCTCCGGCGCGCAGCAGGACCTGGGCAATATGAAGAGTAAGATACGGATTTATTCCGGAATGGCTCATGTCATGAAAAAATCCGTTATTCACAAGGCAGGACCGGAACAGATACTCCACAGTGTCCATCAGGCGGGGATCATCCGGAGCCCACAGCCGCAGCGGATATCCGGCAGCCAGTGATCCAATCGCTCCGCTGTCCATCCTCCGATAAGGCGAGGCCGGAATGGCCTTATCATTGCTGACGCGGTCCTTCCAGGCGAATTCCAGACTTCTCTCACAGCTCTTCAGCAGAGAATCCGCCTCTTTAAGATATTTTTCTCCCTTTCCGTGCCCCCCTGAATCCATCAGCTCTGCCGCCGCGCGCAGGCCGCCGGCACTCCAGAAATCATCCCAATAGTAGTAGTTGTTCGGGCCGAGATGTTCGGCGCTGAAACCGGCCGGCATCAGTCCGGCATGCGGGATATCCACGTCCTCTGTCAGTCTTTTTCGGACAATCCAGGCCGCGCCCCGTTCAATCGGGCCCAGCCAGTGCTGCTTTGGATCCTCCCCGGTTAACCGGCAATAGCGCAGGATCGTCCACAACACCTGTCCGTTTGAATCCCATTCTCCTTCCTGAGAGGAAAAATATCCGCTGGGAAGCTGATGGTTAAAGAAATTTTCAATCGCGCGCAGAGAACGTCCGGGCAACCCGCAGAGAAGCATCGCGTTAACGATAAACGCGGCGTCCCGAAACCAAAAGTGACGGTAAGTATACGGACCGGGAAAAACCTCGTCCGGAGAATGAAGGATCACCGTACGCAGCGCGGCCTCATACAAAAACCGGATCCGCGAATCAGGGACTTCCAGAACCGAACGGTTTTTTTCACTCTCCCGCCAGGCCTGCTCCGGATCCGCTTTCATATTTCTTTTCCTTAGCGCTTTCTTAATAGGAACTTCCACGATTATCTCTCTTTCCTGCCCCGAAGACAGTCTGTACATCGCCGCGGCCGTGACCATGCCCACACTGCATTCGAATTTTCTTTCTGTCTTTTCCGGAAGAAACAGCCGGTGAAAAACATCTCCCTGCCGGTAATTGGAAAACATCAGCTTATCCGGTCTCTGCCGGAGATAAAGATCATCTCTGTTGTTTATCTTTAACGAACTGTTTCCCGGCTGGACAGTAATATCATGAATAAAGCTAATCCCCTCCGGATTGTATGGCCGCAGGGAAAGGACCAGCCAGCCGCCGGATCTGCCGCTGCCGCGCCATCGGCTTCGGCAGAAAAAACCGTCTTCGTTTTCCGCCATTTCCGCAAGACCGAACAGCTTCGCCGAATTGTTCACCAGATTTGTCTCCACGGCCAGGTTGCCTTGAACCCGCATCTTCTGTTCGACATTATTCTCTTTTGCCGGAATAAGCGGCGGCCCCTGCGCCGGAATGATCCAGGCGTCAATGGACCAGGCGTCAAAAAGAGGCGTTATCAATCCTCGCGGGTCGATAATCGGATATTCCTCGATTCCGGGCACTCCCACCGCGGTCCAGTTACGCTGGGTAAGATTGATATGGGTCAGGGAAAAAGCACGGGGAATAAACGAACAGCTGAGGGGGTCAAACTGCTGCTCCACCCAGTATGGCCAGATCCAGTCCAGATTGTGCTGAATCGCCTGGCTGTTGATAAGGCCGCGCGCCTGCAGCACGGCCCCGATACGCAGCACTTCAATCGGTACGGCAACCTCCGACGGCTGAGCGAAATTCTGCAATCGCGACACTAAAAGCAGCGGATCGAAGAACCCGTGCGACCTCGCCAGCTGACGGACAACAAACCTCCATGGCAGCCACTTCAACCACATAAACAACCTCCTGAAATCAGACTAAATCATCTTCGACCTGCCGCAACCGGACAAAAGCAGAACTGAACTTCTTCGCATCCGCCTGGAGCAGGTGTTGTCCGGAAAGTTCTTCATAATATTCCATTATCGCGTCCGTTATTCTCTCCCACGGAAACATCAGCCGGGCCCGCTCTATCGCCTTAGCCCGAAAGTTTTGCGTCTGTTCCGGATACTGAAAGATCCGGGCCAGACTGCGACTAAGTTCCGGCGCGTTCTGCGGCGGCACAAGATATCCGGTTTCATTGTCCTTCACTGAAAATTTTATACCTCCGACCCTGGACCCGATCACCGGCGTACCGCAGGCCATTGCCTCCAGCGGAGTAATACCGAACGGTTCGTACCATGGAACGGTTACAAAGACATCGGCCGCGCTGTAATAATACCTCAATTCATCCCGATTAGCCCGGCCCAGGAACAGAACCCGATCAAGCACTTCTTCTTCTCTGGCCACGGCCTGAAGTCGCCTGATCTCAGGAGTCGCCTCGGAATCAGGGTGCTTTGTCAACCCGCCGACAATGGCCAGAAGGGCCTGAATCTTATATTCTTTCTGGAGACAGGAGAACGAGCGAATAAGCGTATCAATCCCCTTGCGGGGCACTATCCGGCCCAGCTGAAGAACAATACGTTCGTTTTCCGGCAATCCGAGCCGGCGCCGGGCCTGAGCCTTCTCTACCGGCCAGAGTTCATTTGGATCATACCCGCAGGGAATGATCCGTATCCGACGGGGATCCGCTCCATAAAGCCGAATAAGATCATCCCAATCCTGCGGAGATTCAGCGATCAGACCGCTTGCCTCTTTCACTATACGCTCCTCGATCCCGAATCTTTGATCCGGAAAGCGGTCCTCGCCCCCTTGGAAAAAACGCCGCACTTTCCCCAAGGCGTGGAAAGTGATCACAAACGGGATATCAAATATCCGTTTAAGCCGGAGCGCCACAAGACCGGACATAAAAAAATTCGCATGAATAATCGAATACTCTTCTTTTCGGCTGAAATATTCCACCATATACGCGGTAAACTCATCCATGCAGGAAAGCATATTTTCTTTGGGAATAAACCGGGCCGGCCCGGCCGGAACGTTGACAATCCTGACCCCGGGACAAAACTCGCATTCCACCGGCAGAAACCGGCTGTCCCTGCGTGTGAACACATCCACCTCCCAGCCGGCCAGACTCAGGCAGCGTGCCACCTGAGCCACGTAAACATTCTGGCCGCCGCTGTCTACCCCGCCCAGCACGGCCAGAGGAGAGGCGTGTTCACTGATCAAAGCCACGCGTTTACCCATGCGCGGCCTCCTCCTGATATACATACGTTTTCTCCTGTTCCTTTGTCACCCGGAACAAGGCGGTATTCCAATCGTCGATAAACCTGTTGATGTTAAACCTTTTTTCCGCCAGCCGTTTCCCCCTCTCTCCCATCCGGCGCGCCATCTCCGGCTGGTCAAGAAGCATCCGCATCCGTTTTATCAGTATTTCCGGATCCGTGTCCACAAACCCGGTAACACTGTTTTTAACCGCCTTGACCATTGCGGTAGTGGCAAGGCCAACCACCGGTAAACCCAGCATCATTGCCTCGCAAACCGCCAGTCCAAGACTGGTATAACGGATCGGATTGAACAAAAACCGGTAATTTGACTGGAACTCCGGCAGCATCAGATGATCAATCTCCCCCAGGCCGCCCATAGACTCTGAATCCATGCCGATAAGGTCCAGCGGAACTTCTTTTTCCGCGGCGAGAAAAATGTCTGCCCCCAGCCGGCGGCCTCTCTCTTTTAAATTATTCACGATGGTCAGCCCCCGCGGCAGTGTTCCTTTATACGAAACATCAGACGGGACAACAACTCCGTGTTCAATAACCTGGACCGGAGTATCTCCGCTGTTCCACATCAAACGGTTGAAATGAGTTACATGAACAAGAAGAAGATCCTGGCTGCGGGCCGCCGGATGCAGGGTTTCTGTGGGAGAAAACCGCGGCGGATCGTGTTCAAGATAGATCCGGGGCAGCCGGCGCTGGCTCTCGTTCATGACCTCATACTGGTCCCGAAAGAAATGTTCCAGGCGCTGATAGATAACACAATCAAGATTGAGTTCCCGAACCTCTTCCGCCGGCACCTCTATTAAATTATCCGGCCAGGGCAGAGTACCGCGCCGGCCGCTGTAACTTCCGGACCGGCCCTCGCGATAAGGCACATAGATGATATGCGGTATATGGCTGAGATAGTAGAGATAATTGCCATGAACATGCCAGGTCAGTATCTTTAGCGTTTTCACGTTGTCTCCTTCTGTTTATAAACAAAGCGCTCCTTCGGGCCGGTCCGGCGCGGGTAATCCATCACAAGCGGCAATAACCCTTTCCGGTGGTATCCGGCTTTTACATTCAAAACTGTTTTCACAAGACTCGTCTTCACATGTGCGACAGGCAACCGGATAAAAAACCGGCCGATGCAAGCGTCGGTCGTCCGCGGCCCACCGCTGAGGAGAAGAGGCACAGTAAATCACCACACTGGGGATCTTCAATCCCACGGCCATATGCGCGACCCCGGTATCATTACTTACCAGCAGGCGACTTTTCCGGAGCAGGGCCGCCAGGCATCCAAGGCTCGTACGCCCGGACAGATCTATCCCATCCCCGGCAAGCTCGCGGACCATACCGCAAAGATCTTTCTCTTCTCTGCTGCCGGTAATGAGCACTTTATGGCCGGTCCGGCAAAAATGCCGGACCACGGCCGCGAATCCTTCAACTGACCAGCGGCGATTCGGGGATCGGGCCCCCGGGTGAACGCAAATAAAACTGCCTTCCGGAATCCTGTTTTGGCAAATCAAACTCTCGCCCTCGGCTTCCTCTTCTTCAGACACGGGAAATTCCAGCTCATTCCCCTGCCGCGGAATATTCAGAAAATCAAGCAGCCGAAGCAAACGGACCGGTTCCGGGAGCTCTTCCGGATAAGGAATGAACCTCTGAGGATCCGGACAAAACCCGCCCTGCGGGTAAAAGCCAGCCGTCGTTTGCGCGGCTATTTCTGACATCAGCCCGTTCGTTATTATTCCATTCCCATGCATCTGGAGGCCAAGTTGGAACCTTCGGCTGCGCGCCGAGCGGAAAAAATCATTTAACCGTTTCCGGGAGCACGGCTGCTCCGGCAAACCGGACGCTCCGGGGAACTCCAGGAAATCATCAATATACGCGGAAAACCGTTGGCAAAAAAACTTTGCCCAGGGTAAACCGCAAAGAGTTATCCGGGTCCAGGGAAAAGCCCGGCGAAGCGCGCGCAGGGCCGGAACGGAGCAAAGCATATCTCCCAGCTGCAGCGCCCTGAATATAAGTATCGACCGGGGTTGGTTCTGATAATCCATTTTCATAACTTCAATTATTGTGTATGTTAATAAAAATTCTACTTTAAGTAAATCGTCTGCTTCTGCTTTTTCCTGCCTTAATTCCCCCGGCGAAATTTAAATAACAGGAAGAACATCAAAAAAAAAGAGAAGCAGGCAATTCCTCCGCCACCGGGTTTTCCTTTAATATATGCCTCATGCGATATATCTGGAGCGGAGCTATTACATTCGGCCTGATCCATATCCCGATTCGTCTTTATACCGCGGCCCGGGACAGGCCACTTCACTTTCATTACATGCGCCGCAATGACCTTTGCCCGATATCCTATGCCAAGGTCTGCCGGCGTACCGGGGCCGAGGTGTCAAAAGATGAGATGGTAAAGGCATTCGAATACCGCAAAGGAGAGTACGTTATCCTGGAAGACGAGGACTTTGAAAAAGCGGCTCCGGAAAAGACTCATAATATAGAGGTCACTGAGTTTATTGATGAAAAAGAAGTCGATTTCAAGTACATTGAAAAACCCTACTATACTGAACCAACCGCGGACGCGAAAAAAGTATACGCCCTACTGCGAGAGACAATGCGCAAAACAGGCAAGGCCGGAATATGCAGATTAGTACTCAAAAACCGGGAGCATCTGGCCCTGCTCAAACCGCATGAACCGTTCATAATGCTCTACCAGCTAAGATTTGATAATGAGATAGTCAGGCCGGAAAATCCGAATCCGCCCGAGGCCCGGGCCGTAGCGTCAGAAAGAGAGCTCGCACTGGCCGTACAACTGGTCGAACAGCTTTCCGGAACGTTTCATCCCGAGCATTACTCGGATACCTACACTGAAGAGCTCAGGAAAATAATCGAAGAAAAGGCCCAGGGAAGGAAGCGCCCGGCAATAAGAGCCCAGCCTCCTCCCTTGACTCCCGCCCCTGATCTTCTCGCGAGACTGAAGGAAAGCCTGAAAGCAAATCAGGATAAAAAACAGGAGGAGATTCTTGTTAAATAAAAAACATCCATTCGGCAAAGGCGATATCAAATGGGTCTCTCCGGAATGGCTGCACGAACACCTTGAAGACAGGAACCTTCTGATCATTGACACCCAGCCGGATATCCAGGACTATCTTCAGTCTCATATCCCCAACTCGGTCTACATAAACGAGAATACCCTGAGAATGCCGTTTAACGGCATCTCCGGAAGCTACGTTCCTTTGGAAATATTTTCTCTGATTGCCGGAGAAGCGGGACTGTCCCCGGAGATCGCGGCGGTCATTTACACCGGTTCGGCGACGCATGTTCGTGACTTCGATGGACTGGCCCAGACGTCAGTCGCCTACTGCCTGGCCCGGTTCGGGCATGAAAATATCTACATATTAAACGGTGGTCTGGATCGGTGGAAACAGGAAAACCGGCGTCTTACCCGCCGTTACCCGCGGCTCAGGCAAAACCGTTATCCGGCGGTTTTGCGAACCGAGCATATGATAAGTACTTTGGAATTGAAACAGTTAAAAGAACAGGATGATGTTATTTTACTCGACGCGCGAGCGCCTCATTTTTATTCCGGGCAGGGTCTCTGGCTAAAACCAGGCCATATCCCGGGGGCAGTGAATCTGTTCTGGAAAAGACTGATGCGTCCGGATAACTGCTGTGAGCTTAAAAATCTGGATGAGATCGTTGAGATAATGTTTGAGGCCGGAGCAACACCGGAAAAAACTGTTATCTGCGCCGGCGGAACCGGACGCGAGGCTGTTCTCGAATTTATCGTAGTTAAATGGCTTCTGGGATATCAATCGGTAAAAATATACGAAGGCTCATTCACACAATGGTGCGCTGATGCGGCAAATCCCACGGTTACCGGACATAACCCCCGGGTGCCGGAATTAGCGTTAGTTTAGAAAGGAGCAGGCCAATGCTGTTTAAACGGATCGAGGCGAAAGACCTCGCGCATTATTCATATGTGATCGGGGATAGACATGAGGCTATAATAATCGATCCCCGGCGTGACTGCGGGATATATGTGGATCTAACCCGCAAAGAAGGCATGAAGATAACTCAGGTGCTGGAAACTCACAGAAATGAAGATTATCTGGTCGGTTCTCTTGAACTTTCCGAACGTACCGGAGCCGGGATCTGGCACGCGGACAGCCAATTCGACTACTGGTACGGACAACCGGTTAAGGACAATCAGACATGGAAAATCGGGAACCAGCAGATCCGGGCAATCTCGACTCCCGGACACACCCCCGGGGCCTTCAGCTATCTGCTGACAGACTCTTCCGGCAATCCCTGGATGATGTTTACCGGAGATACACTGTTTGCCGGAGAATTGGGCCGGGTGGATCTGATGGGACCGGAGCGGATACGGGAAATGGCCTCGCTGTTGTATGAATCAATTTATGGAAAAATCCTGCCGCAGGGTGACGGGGTAATTATTTGTCCGGCGCACGGCGCCGGATCTGTCTGCGGCAACTCGATCGTCAGCCGGGAATGGACAACCATCGGGCTGGAGAAGCAGCTTAACCATAAGCTAAGCCTGGACCGGGAGGACTTTATCAACGCCGTGGGGCTAGAGCTTGATCGACCGCCCTACTTTGACCGAATGGAA
>JAGYOO010000320.1 GCA_018399295.1 Candidatus Omnitrophota bacterium
TCGGTCAGCCCGCGAAAATCACCGATACCCCGGCCGCGGCTGTCCTTGAACGCCCGGACATGTATCTCGTAAATTATCGCGTCTTTGTACCACTGCGGATCTTCTTCCCGGAGAATATCTTTATCAGGCATAATTGTTTCAGGCGAAGTAGTCGAATTCAGTTTCCCGGCGCTGATAGCGCCGCAGATGCAGAATATGGGCCGGAAGCCCTTGCGGATCAAGTTTAACGTAATTATGTTCGTTGTGCCAGGAATAACGGTCCCCGTTAAGCAGATCATCCACCAGATAAGGATGCTGGGGATCAATGGCCAGACTGTTCACCGGCACCTTTACCCAGCCCGACTGCGCGTGGAACGGGTCAAGGCTGACCGCGGTCAGAATAACATCGCTCAAGTCATCAGTCTTCTTCACGTAAAACGTTATAAGATCATTATCCGTCTCACAGAATTGCAGATTATTGGTCCGTTGCAGGGCCGAATGTTCCCGGCGGATCCGGTTGACCCGGCTGATCAGCTGGCGCAGCGGGGTCTGCCCCCAATCCCAGTGCCTTATCTCATATTTCTCCGAATCAAGATACTCCTCTTTTCCGGAGATACCCGCGCTGATCAGGTTTTCAAACGGCGGTCCGTAAATACCGTAATTAGAAGAAAGGGTCGAGGCCAGAATAAACTTGATAATAAACGCCGCCCGACCTCCGATCTGAAGAAATTCCGGCAGGATATCCGGAGTATTCGGCCAGAAATTAGGTCGAAAAAATTCCCGCGCCGGGCCTTTTGTCAGCTCCTCCAGGTACTCGGTTATCTCGTACCGGGTGTTTCTCCAGGTAAAATAAGTGTATGACTGGCTGAACCCGGCCTTAGCCAGATGATGCATCACTTTCGGCCGGGTAAACGCCTCGGAGAGGAAGAGGGCCTCGGGATAATCTTTTCTCACCTCCGAGATGATCCAGTGCCAGAACGGGAACGGCTTTGTATGCGGATTGTCCACCCGGAAGACCTTTATTCCCTGTTTCAGCCAGAACCGGACCACACTCAACAGTTCGTTCCAGAGCTCCTGCCAATTATCAGTTTCAAAATTTATCGGTACGATATCCTCGTATTTTTTCGGCGGATTTTCCGCAAACTGAATCGTTCCGTCCGGCCGTTTTTTAAACCAGTCCGGATGCTCTTTGATCCAGGGATGATCCGGCGAACATTGAAAGGCCAGGTCAAGCGCGATCTCGATATCATGTTTTTTCGCTTCCTTTATCAACCGGCCCAGGTCCGCGAACGTCCCCAGTTCCGGAGAGATCGCCTGATGGCCGCCCTTTGAAGACCCGATAGCCCAGGGGCTTCCCGGCTCTCCGGCCCTTGCCCGGGGAAAATTGTTACGCCCTTTTCGGTTACTGACGCCAATCGGATGAACCGGCGGAAGGTACAGGATATCAAATCCCATTTCACTTATCCGGGGCAGCAGCTTAATACAGTCGCGCAGAGTTCCCGGCCGGTCCGGATCCTGACTCGCTGAGCGGGGAAACATCTCATACCAGGCGCTGAACCCGGCGCGGGCGCGGTCCACCCATATCGGATAAACGCTGGAGTCAGAAGCCAGTCTCTTATCCTGATCACGGATCATCAGCCGGGTCAGTTTCGGATCACTCGCCATGGTTACCGCTTCGGTCTGGTCCAGACTTTTCAACCGCTTTCCGTAATCGCGAAGAATAGCAGCGTCCTTGGCGGAAGATCTCCCGGCTGCTGCCAGAAGGAGTTTACACCCCACGATCAACTCCACGGCCACGTCCTGTCCGGCATCGAATTTTTTCTTAAGATCTTTCTGCCAGGTGCGAAAGTGGTCCACCCA
>JAGYOO010000321.1 GCA_018399295.1 Candidatus Omnitrophota bacterium
TCGCACGAACAGGCCGGCGCGCGCGGGTGGGTGGCGAGCACGGACCTTCGCCCGCAGGGCAAGCCCAGGTCAGATCAGCGAGGCGAAGCTGCTGTTCACTGGCCGTCCCAACGCCGCAGCATCCAATACCATTGATCCGGGTTTGCCATGATCCGCGCAGACAGACTGTCGTTGAAAGCGCGAGTCATGGTGATGCTGTCGGTGTGCGGAATCGGGGCTTCAAAGACGACGTTAAATGCATTTCCGTCTTCCACGCGAATGCCGTAGGCGGGAATCATGGGCAGATCATATCTGAGGGCGAGCTGTGCCGCGGACAGGGATGTGAGAGCGTTGATTCCAAGAAACGGGAGTGGAACGCCTTCAGCGTATTTCTCGTCCAGCAGGATGGAAATGATGCCGCCATCCCGAAGATGACGCACCAAGGCCCTCGTGCCCACGCGGCCGGTCGCCAGGATCGGCATTCCCCCCGCCTCGATACCAGCACGAATCCGGCGTTCGTAGTGGCGGTTCTTGTGCGGGCGATACACGGCTCCGCTTTCAAGCCCATGCATCTTGATTGCGGCGCGAACGGCTTCCCACTGCCCAAAATGGCCGGAAACGACGATTGCCCCTTTGCCAGCGGCCTGCGCCTCTTTCAAAGCGGCAACTTTTTCTAAGATGCTAAAATGCTAAGATGCTGCGCGCAACGCGCGCGCTTCTCTTGCACCTAAAGCAATACTATGGTATATTTTAATACTTTTTAAATTAATTTATATTAGGTATAATAATACTATGAGACATAGTTTTCTGACGCGATCAGTCTCTGCTTTTTTATCCGGGCTGCTTATCCTTTCTTCGCCGTCCGCGGTTCTGGCCGCGGATACCCTGTCACCATCCATCCGGATAAAGCCAGGCAACTTCAGCGCCTCATTTACTGCCCTGCAAGACAGCCTGCAGACTCTTGAGGTCTCCGGCCCCTTATATGTAATCGATTCCCTGAGCCGGCTTCCCGCGCGGGAACGCAGTGAAAAGGCAAAAGAACTTCTTCTCTGGATCTCCCGGCAGAATATGGTGGCGGAGCAGGAGCTTGATCCGATTGAGAAAAAGCAGTTTATCTTTATTGACCTGCGGCTGGCTGATTATCTGCTGAACCTGATGGGCACGGCCTATAAAAGCCGGTTTAGTATCGAACAGCTTTACCTGCATCTTACCTCCGCGACTACAAGCTTTCAAAGACTGATGCAAAGTCCGGCAAAAGAAAAAAAGATATTCGTATCCTTTCTCGGAGAGGCCGGGCAGTATACCGGAATAATCGCGGTCCACCGGCACAGCCGGGAGGCTGAACAGCAGGTCTCCGAATTTCTCGAACAGGGGCTGAAGGTGGAGGTAATCTCCCGGGTAAGCACCCTGATAAGCCCGAGAAAAGGTTTTTTTGAAGAAGACGTGGATGTCTCCTATCTTGAAATCCGGGAGGGGGCAGAGCTGCTGAAGGCAGAGAAGATAAACTTCACTGTGTTTCCGGAAAGGATTATCCGGACCAGGGTCTATGATCTGCGCCGGAATCAGGAACAGCTGCTTCAGATCGCCCATAATCGCTATGAGAAAAAGATGGAGAGGATCTCGATCAGCCCGGCGATGCGGAAACAGATGGTTGAGCAGGGATTTGAAATCCGCGGGGTATCAAATATCCGCGACCAGAAGATCGTCATCGGACAGCTTGTCATGGCCGACCTGCGTCAGACCGAACTGTCGTTTCCTTTGCTGCCTTATTCAGTCTCAGATCCGGAAGAGGAGCTGCGCCGGTTTAACCAGGTGCTCACCCAGACCCTGGACCAGTTAGATGCGGTAGAAC
>JAGYOO010000322.1 GCA_018399295.1 Candidatus Omnitrophota bacterium
AAACGCCCCCCGGATATTCAGGCGTCTGTCTATGCCTGTTAAACGGAATTGAGAAACTGTTTTCCGTTTCCTTCTTAATAAGTCCTCGTTATAACTTCGATTTATCCGTGTGGCGATTTCGCGGGCCAGCAGCGCCGCCTGATTAAATCCGCGTTCCAGCATTTTGTTGTGATGAATCGGAACGGGAATGATGATATCGATATCATCAAGGTCCACCTGATTTCGCAGGAATCCGCTCATCAGCCCCCCCAGATAGCCGGCCAGCACGGTTTTTCGCTCATATTTGAGCAGATGAATACAAGTTCGGGTAATTGACGCGTATTGACAGACACTGAACGCCCGGTCGAACGCGAATTCAATTCCCCGGCAGAATCCGCACTCCCGGTTTGACTTAACCAGGGTCTTGCTCGGAGTTCCGCAGCGCGGACAGAATGGCGCGTAAAGCTGCCGGATGAGTTTCAGACAGCTTCCGCAGACCGGAAGGTCACGCTGACTGAACAGCCTGATTCCGCAGCCTGGACAATATTCCGGATAAATAAGATCCAGAAAAATGCAGCCAAGTTTGCGCAGGCCCTGATTCATGCCTTTCAAAGTTATTTTAATATACCATAAATAGACGGTTTTATCAAAAGATCCTGCGGCTTAAGGCCTGGCGAAACCAATGGCGCTGGAAATCCATTAGTAATTGACAAGTTATAAAGTTAGGTCTATAATCTAACAAAAAGAAATTATTTTATGAAAAATAAGCTTTTTCCCGCGACCTTCGTCGTATCGCTTGCGTTTCACGCGCTGGCATTATTGCCCCTGCCGTCGTTTTCGATTGTTAAGGAGTATCCGGCGGTTCCCCCTAGCCTGAGTTATTATCAAAACGAGAGTTTTTCAACTGTTATTTCTCAAAAGAGTGAGCGCACGGATACAGCGGCCAAACCGATCCGGGTCCAATCGCCGGTCAGATTCAGAAGTACCCCGACGCGCACGGTGAAGGCGGACAGGATTGTGACCGGGGTGCCGGAAAAAGTGAAAGAGGAAAAAAAGGTAGTGTTAAGGAAACCCGAGGCTAAAACTGCCGCGGCAGCCTCTTCAATCGAAAAGATCTATACCAGTTATTATAAGCTTATTAATGAGCAGCTGCGGCGCGCGATCATAAACCCGCCTTATTTTGCTTCCGGAGAAGTCGCGGTTTCCTTTATTATTTCCGCTGACGGAAGACTTCAGAACGTGAAGGTGGTCAATGAGAGTTCTCCGGAGACGTCTTTTCTAAGAGAAACTGCGGTGCGCATAATCAACAATGCGTCTCCTTTTCCTCCTTTCCCCGATGATCTTCAACGGCAGCAGCTTACGTTTAATATCGTTATCTGCTTCAAGGATTAGTGGTTCCGCTTGCAAATCTAATCAGGAAAAATCATGAGTGAAGAGTATTGTCGTTTAACCTCTCAAATCGGTCTTACGGCGTTTAAAGTCAGCTGTTTTGAAAGTGAACTTCGGATTTCAGCGGATTCGGATCTGAGAGAGATGGCTGCCGGATTGACCCGCCTTTTTTACGCGAGAATCCGTCGATATGGGGAGAAAACACCGGGTTTTTTTCAATCGCTTACCCCCTGGCCGGAGGATCCGAATGCGCCGGATATAATCCGCAAAATGATCCAGGTCGCCCGGGAGGCGGGAGTCGGGCCGATGGCCGCGGTAGCCGGAGCGATGGCGGAATCCGTCGGAGAAAAGCTGGGCGAGTATTCCTCTGAGGTTATTGTTGAAAACGGAGGTAAATGCATCTTCATCTGGAACCAGCGTAAAAGGATATTCCGCC
>JAGYOO010000323.1 GCA_018399295.1 Candidatus Omnitrophota bacterium
GAATCCCGGCGGTTATCAGCAGCCGGGTGACCGGGGTGTTCATGGATGTCGGCTCAATGAGTCGGATCAAACAGGTGGAGGTAGCCGTGACCTGGAACCAGCCTTTGACTTCAACTCCGGGGCAGGTTTTACTTGCCACGTTTGTTGCGGAGAATCTGTGAGAAAAGGGTTTACGATTATTGAGCTTTTAATCACCATGGTTATCAGCAGTGTGCTGCTGCTGACCCTTGGGGGCATCGCCCGGATTGCCCTGAGCTCGCATGACCGTTTGTGGCAGGAGGCAAAGGTAGTGAATGATACTGCCTATTGCCTTGACCTGTTGCGGCATAGCTTGCGCGGGGCCAGAAACGTGACCTTGGACGCGGGCAATGGCATCCTGACCGCGGATAATCTTATTTTTAAGATCGATGGAAGCGATCTTGTGTTTATTGATACGGACAACTCGAATCAGCGCAATGTCATTTTAAAGGATGCCGACAGCCTGGCGTTCTCCCCGGTCTATGTCTCCGCCGGGTATTACCGAATTGATCTGAGCGGTGAGAAAAACAATTTTAATTTTGATTATTCCATAAATATCCAGAGAAGAAATCTATGAAAAACCAAAACGGCATGGTCTTGATCATGACCGCGGGATTTATGCTTATATTCACCCTGCTGGGGCTGGGGGCGGTAATGCTGGCCGGGTCCCGGGGGCAGGAGGCCGCGAAAAAAACCGCCTCCATCCAGGCCTTCTGGCTGGCGGAAAGCGGTATCCAGCGGGCAACCGCGATGTTACTCAAGGGAACCGCGGGATTCAGCATGGAGCATTCTCTGGGCGCGGGAGGTTATTCGGCAACAGCCGTTCCTCTGTCGTCAGTTCGCTGGCGGGTAAATTCTACCGGCAGTGTGGCTTCGGTTTTCCGTGAGATTACGGTCCTGTATGGTCCGCGGGTAATGAATACTTTGCAGACGACCGGGACGGTCGACATTGGCGGACACGCGGACGTGGATGATCCGATCCAGGAATTCGCTTCCTTAAGTTTTGCAGAGATCTTCGGGATGTCCATGGACGCGATGAGCGGTATCGCGGAGTATCATTACGACGCCTCGACTTTTAACAAGGATTCTGAAGTTGAAGGGATAACCTTTGTGGATCTTAAAGCAAATGAGAAGATAAACATCAACGCCAATTTTGAAGGAAACGGACTGCTGGTTGTCCGTTCGACCGACAATACTCCCGGTACTGTGCAGATAGAGGGCGGGGACTTTAACGGAGTCCTCTGGGTGGACGGTATTCTGCGGATGATCACCGGCAATCCGGTGATCAACGGCGCGATCTTCGTGGACTGCGGATCGGAACAGACTAAGATCAGAGGAAACGCGGACATCAATATGAGTGAAGCGGAGATTGATAAGGTTTTTGCCGGCGATGATCTGAAACTGGGAATGATTTCCTGGCAGGAGTTAAAATGAATAAACAGCCTGGCCGGATTCCGGCCTGGGAGGCGGCTTCCCTCGAAGAGTTGAAAAACCGGCTGGAGTCCCGGGAGCCGCGGCAGAAGAGGCAGGGCGGGTTTGTTGAATTAAAACTGCATGGCAAGGATATCCTGATCCGTCAGTTTGAATTAATGAACGTAAAGGTCTCTGAGCTCAATAATACGCTGAAGCTCGACGCGCTGGAGATCTTTTCTCTTCCGTCGCTGAATGAGGTCGAGCTTGATTACCGGATTTTCGAAGCGGCTGGAGATAAGATAAGGGGGATCTTCATTGCCATGCCGCGGCGCCGGATGCGGGGATACTCGCGGGTTCTGGC
>JAGYOO010000324.1 GCA_018399295.1 Candidatus Omnitrophota bacterium
CAGTGAAAGAAGGTAAGGTTGTGGAAAACCGGATGTATTTTATCCGTTCAGCGGAAAACCGAAGACGTGAAGTCTTGATTTCCGCGATTTCGTTAAAGTCTGACTCCGGCGCTGCCGGGGCTGTAATCAGCTGGCACGATGTTACCGAACAGGAGCAGGCAAAGAAGGTCTTGCGCCGGGACAAGGAGACCTTCGAACGTCTGGTGCGTCGAAAAAGCGATGAATTATTTCAGGCCCAGATAAAACTAAATCAGTTTAAGCGGTTGTCGGACATCGGGACCCTCGCCGCGACCGTTGCTCATGAACTGCGAAATCCCCTGGGAGTTATCCGTACGGCTGTGTTTAATCTGAAACGCAAGATAACCGAGACTTCTCTTGAACGGCATTTGGAGAATATTGAAAAAAAGATCGCGGAAAGCGATCAGATAATCAACAATCTGCTTAATTATTCCCGGATCAAGGCTCCGCAGCCGGAAAGAGTCCGGATCGATGAACTTCTTCAAGAGTGCGTAAAAACGGCCCACGCCCGGTTTAAGAGCGAGAAAACCGAGCTGGATGTGGATTTAAAACCGGTTTCCGGGCGTACGGCGGAGATTGATCCGTTCCAGGTGACTGAGGTGATAAATAACATTCTAAACAATGCCTATCAATCCAGGAAGGCCTCAGGCACGGTAAGGATCTGGCTGAGAGCCGAACAGCGGAACAGCGTGTATGAGATTACAGTCAGGGATAATGGCAGCGGGATCGATCCGGAGGATCAAAAACATATCTTTGAACCTTTCTTTACGCGAAAGTCCAAAGGCACTGGGTTGGGACTATCAATCGCGAATGAGATGATCCATCTGAACGGGGGAGATATAACCGTAAACAGCAGTCCGGGGAAGGGAACCGAGGTGAGAATTTTTCTTCCAGCCCGGATCTCCTGAATTAATTTCTGGAATCCAGTCAAAATAAAGGAGAATGCGGCCATTGGACAAAGAGGAAAATTTTGGGAAAATAACAGTGGGAGTAAAAATTTTTTTTCTTAATATTCACAACACAAAGGCTTAGACATAAAATGGAGAAGAAAAAGGTCATGATCGTCGACGACGATCGGGATTTTCTGGAGGAGCTCAAGGAGATTATAAATTTAAGCGGTTATGAGACAGAGACCTTCACCGACAGCAAACAGGCGGTGCAGGAGGTTCAAAAGGTAAAGCCGGACGTGATGCTGCTTGACCTTAAGATGAGCGGAATGAGCGGATTTCAGGTGGCTGAAGAGCTGAAGAAAAAAAAGGAAACAGCGAATATCCCGGTAATCGCGATGACGGGTTTTTATACGCGTAATGAGTTTGAAGTATTGAAACAGGTATGCAAGATCCGTAAGGCCCTGATCAAACCGTTTAATCCGCTTGACGTTATTTCGCAGATCGAATCAGTGCTTAAATAAATAATTGAAAGGGGATATGTCATGCGGATAAAAGAGATTATGACCAGGAACGTGGGCGGAGTCGCACTCGAGGCCTCACTGACCCAGGTGGCGGAAAAGATGCGGGCGCTGGATGTGGGAATTCTGCCTGTGGCTGACGGACAGTCAGTCAAAGGGGTTGTTACTGACCGTGATATAACAGTGCGGGCGGTAGCGTTAGGGAAAAACCCGGATTCCATGCAGGTCAAAGAGATAATGACAAAAGATGTGGAGTGGTGTTACGAGGACGAGGATATTCATGAAGTTGCCCGGGATCTCGAAGAAAAGCAGATCCGAAGGATCCTGGTTAAAGACCGGGATGAAAAGATGGTCGGGATTGTTTC
>JAGYOO010000325.1 GCA_018399295.1 Candidatus Omnitrophota bacterium
TTCGGTTCTTTCCTGTAAGACCCCCAGCCCCTAAAAGGGGATCTCAGGTGAGCACTTCACGGAAAAACCAAAACATAGGACTGCTCCTGCGCTTCCTAAGGCGCCACGGGATGTATAAAAATATAATAGCTCATAAGCTCATGAGTAAAAGACAAGAACAGAAGAGCTTCGCAGTATATGGGCATTTTAGAAAAAGATAAAAGATTAAAGCTCAAAGTTCACGCAGCGGGCGTTCTTATTGACGCTGCCTCTTCCTTTTCTCCTTGACCCCCCACGCCTCAAATAGTATTATTCTCTCTGCGATCATCTATTTTCGATAAGGAGCTGTTCTTATTATGAAGAAGACTAAGTTCAATGAGTTAAAGCGGGTGTTTGAGGTTTTGAACGGGCCAAAGGGGTGTCCTTGGGACCGGGAGCAGACGCATAAGTCGATTATCAAGGACCTGAAAGAAGAGACTCAGGAACTTATTGAGGCCATCGAGAATGATGATTTTGAGAATATGAAGGAGGAGCTGGGGGATGTTCTGCTGCAGGTGATGTTTCACTCCCAGATCGCCTCAAAAGACAAGAAGTTTGATGTTGAAGATGTTATCGATGTGCTGATAAAGAAGCTGAAGCGCCGGCACCCGCATGTGTTCGGCAAGACGAAGGTGAAGTCAAGCGCGGAGGTGGTGCGCAATTGGAAGAGGATCAAGAAGGAAGAGAAAAAAGAGAGGCAATAACCAATCACCAAATTACAATTTCCAAATAAATTCCAAATTTCAAACCACAAACCAGAAACAAACACCACAACCGGCTTGTTTGGTTATTGTGTTTTTGGTTATTGTTTGTTACTTGGTATTTAGTGATTGGAATTTCCGCAAAAGGCGATATTAAATAATGAATATCAATCAAGACAGAAAGCAGTTCCCTCTTAAGGGGTTGGTTACTCCGGAGAAGGCCCGGGTCCATGCCGAGATGCTGGGGAATTCGGTGCGGAACAGGTACCGGCATTTTAAGAAACGGTTCAGCAAGGCCGGGATCGACTGTTTTCGGCTTTATGACTGGGACAGTAAGGATATCCGGATTGTGGTGGACTGGCATGCCGGGCATCTGGTGGTGGCTGAGTATGAACGCAGACAGACCGGGCCGGAGTATCTGCCGCAGATGGCGCAGGCCGCGGCCGAGGCGTTAAACGTTCCTTTCGAAAATGTGCATTTTAAAAAAAGGCGCACTAAGGTGAGAGAGGGGCTTCGCTACCGCAAACTCGCCTCTCTGGGACAACGGATGGAGGTCAGGGAGGGGGAGTTTAAGTTCCTGGTCAATCTTACGGATTTTCTTGATACCGGTTTATATTCTGATCACCGTCAGACCCGGACGATCATCCGTGATATGTCTGAGGGGACGGATTTTCTGAATCTGTTCGCGTATACCGGGACGTTTACGTGCGCGGCGGCTAAAGGCAGGGCCCGTTCATCCGTGACTGTGGACCGCTCGCAGACGTATATTGACTGGGCCAGGGACAATCTTAAGCTTAACGGGCTTTGGAGTGACCGGCATAAGCTGGTGCAGTCGGATGTGATGAGGTTTTTAGCCCGCGCGGACCGGGAGAAGCTTAAGTTCGATCTGGCGTTTGTCGACCCGCCGTCTTTTTATAAGGAGCAGTCAGCTGACATTGATTTTGATATTAACCGCGACCATCCGGAGCTGATATTCCGGGTTTTGAACGCTGTCCTCTACCGTACGCGACGAACAGGTCAAGTTGAAAAAAGGCACCGCCCGGCGAGGCACCGCCGCGTGGGACGATGCC
>JAGYOO010000326.1 GCA_018399295.1 Candidatus Omnitrophota bacterium
TTGCGCCGATTCTTTCCCCACGCGGTGTCTTTTCTTATGGATCAGCAGACACTTCTGGCCCACCGGACGCTCTGGCAACTGTTCTTCCAAAAACGGTTCCAGCTCCTCAATCACATACACCCGGCGGACCTGCCGGGAGAATTCACGGGCCAGGGCCGCGGGAAAGGGATAACTAAATCCCAATTTCAAAAACGATGCCTCGGGATACATCTCCCGGGCATAAAGATAGGACACCCCGGAAACAACAAACCCGATCTTACGATCCCGGATTTCAATCCGGTTCAGAGGAGATTTTTCCGCCTCGGCTTTCATCCGGACCAAGCGTTTCTCGATCTCAATGTGCCGGCGATAGGCATTGCGCGGCACCATAACGTATTTTTGGGGATCAACGCGAAAGGGTTTAAGCTTCGGAGCGCCTCGCCGGCTGGTTACGATATTTTCCTTAGTATGCGATATCCGCGTAGTCAATCGAAGCAACACGGGGGTATCAAACCGTTCGCTCAATCGGAATGCCGGCAGCATGAACTTCCGCGCCTCCCGCGGGCTGGCCGGTTCCAGCAACGGCATCTTCGCGAAACTGGCGACAAACCGATTATCCTGCTCATTCTGAGAAGAATGGATTCCCGGATCATCCGCGGTCACCACTACGAAGCCGCCGTTGACTCCGGTATACACAGAGGTCATCAAGGGATCCATGGCGACATTGATACCCACGTGCTTAGAGGCGCACAGCGAACGGGCGCCCGCGATCGACGCGGCCAGAGCTACCTCATAAGCCACTTTTTCATTGACCGACCACTGGCAGTCGACTCCTTTCTGCCCGGCCAGATACTCCAGGATCTCACTCGAAGGAGTCCCGGGATAAGCAGCAGCAAAACTCAAGCCCGCCTCGTAGGCCCCCTGCGCCAGGGCCTCGTTTCCGGAAAGAAATTCCATATTTTCAGCCATTCTCCTGGTTGTCGGATTATTCAGAGTCAATTCACTTGAATCAGAGATTATTTACGCGATATGTTTAAAGCAGTTATCCAGATGTTTCTTGCCGGGTTTCTGAGTAAACAGGCTTACAAGAACCGCGGCCAGAAAAGACAGCGGCAGGATAACCACAATGGGATCCACCACGATCCATGGACGGCCGAACAGTGTCGGTTTATTGAAGATAAACTGACAAAGGCCAATAGCCACCGCCTCCTTCCCATGAACGAACAAAAGCCAGAACGCGGTCCCGAAAAATCCGACCATCATGCTGGATATCGCTCCCGCCCGGGTCATCCCCTTCCAATACAGGGCGCCGATATAAACCGGAAGAAAGGCGTTAGCACAGAGACCGAAAAATATCGCCGTGGCAATCGCGATAATACTGCCGGGCAGTTTATATCCAAGAATGACTGTCACCAAAACCCCCAGAAGCACTCCGATCCGGGTGATGGTCACGGAATATTTGGATGAGCGGCCGCGCATCAGAAACTGCTCGAAGAAGTCTCGGCCAATAGCCGTACCGGCGGCATGGAACTGACTGCTCGAGGTAGACATGGCCGCCGCGATCAACGTAAGCATGAACAGGATTACAAACCAGGAAGGCATGGCGCTGTTTATAAACGCAGGGATGATCTTGTCAATATTGCCTCCGACTACAGCTATTGAGATCTGGCCATGTGCCGCGCTTTTAAGAAAAAACGCGTTGGAAAGAGCTCCGACCACAAATGCCACTCCGGTCATAAACAGAATAAAAATGCCTCCTACCAACACTGCCCGGTTAAGCTCCCGACCGCTTTTTACCGTCATAAATC
>JAGYOO010000327.1 GCA_018399295.1 Candidatus Omnitrophota bacterium
TAATCATTGACGCCAGCGGTTATATTTTGACGAATGAACATGTGGTGCAGCAGGCGAAAGTCATAACAGTGCGGCTGATCGACGGCAGGGAATTCAAGGCTGAAGTTATTGGATTGGACACACGTTCGGATCTGGCAGTTATCAAGATAAACGCTGCTGATGATCTGCCGGTCGCTAAACTTGGAAGCGCGGATAATCTGCAGATCGGGCAGTGGGTGGTGGTGATCGGTAATCCATTTTCCTTTGCGATTGAAGGCAGCCAGCCGACGGTGACTACCGGAGTTATCAGCGCCCTGCACCGGGCCCTGCCGTTGTCAGCCACCGAAAACCGCCAGTATTCAGATCTGATCCAGACCGACGCGGCGATCAATCCGGGAAATTCGGGGGGGCCGCTCTGTAACCTTGATGGTGAGATAATCGGTATAAACGTCGCGATAATCACTACCACCGGAGGTCATCAGGGCCTGGGATTCGCCATATCGGTCAAACAGGCCAAGCAGGTGCTGGGAAAACTGGTACGCGGAGAAAAAGTATTATACGGCTGGCTGGGCGTAAGCGTTCAGGACCTTAATGAACAGTTAAGGCGGTATTTTAAAGTCAGTCAGAACCAGGGTGTAATCGTGGTTAATACTGTCCCGGGATCTCCGGCGGAAAAGTCCGGTCTGGAAGCCGGTGACGTTATTCTGAAGGTCGGCGGGGAAGCGATCTCCGGAGTCCAGCAGCTGGTTGAGGTCGTAAGCAGTCGGGAACCCGGAACCCGGACCGATCTTGAAGTTTTGCGTGACGGCAGACGGAGGAGAGTCCGGGTCGAACTGGGACGGCAGCCTCAGGAAGGAGGAGAGTTTGGTCAGAGGATCCCTTCTTCCGGAGAGGAAGAAGAACCTGCCGGTTTTCGGGGGATGGTGATTGAAGATCTTCCCCTGCCGATAAAACAGCGGTTTGAAGTGGAAGCAGGAGTGATTGTCAGCTATGTGGAATCGGGATCACCCGCCGCGGAGGCGGGGATAACCACGGCAGATATAATCACTCATATGAATAGTCAGCCCGTGGAGGGGCGCGCGGATTTTATCCAAAAAGCGCTGCAGTGTAAAGGCGAATGCCTGATACGGACCCTGCGCGGATTTTTCGTGATACCTGAACCAGAATAAAAGGAGGCGAGTGATGACTACAGGACTGGCCGTGTTGGATACTTCATTAAATAAGACAAAAGAATGGCTGAAAGATATCCAGGAGCAGCTGGGTATCGGTGAAGAGGACGCTTACGCGGCGGCGCGGGCCGTGTTTCAGACCCTGCGGGATCGATTGACAGTGGAAGAAAGCGCGGAACTGGCGGCGCAGATGCCGATGATGCTGGTGGGTGTTTTCTATGACGGGTGGGATCCTACTGGCAAGCCGGAGAAGATCCGGACTAAAGAGGCATTTCTTGATCTTGTGGATAAGCGGCTTACCGGAAGAATGGATCCGGAAAAGGCCACGCGCGTGGTGTTGGGGGTCCTGAGTAAGCGGATATCCCGGGGTGAGGTAGAGGACATAAAGGTTAATCTTTCTAAAAAGCTGCTTGAGCTTTGGCCGGAAGAGAGTTGAGACCAGCTCATTAGCTCACAGCTCCTGCCTACCGGCAGGCAGGCATAAGCTCATGAGTAGAAAACAGAAGACAAAAGATTTCCGCACGCGCAGCATCTTAGCATCTTAGGAGAACCGAAGACGGAAGACTGAAGTCGGAAGTCTGAGGTCAGAGGACGGAAGAAAAAAACTAAATCATAGAGGGAGTGCACAGAGGTAATT
>JAGYOO010000328.1 GCA_018399295.1 Candidatus Omnitrophota bacterium
AACAGAATAAGCTGGCGCACGCCTATCTCTTTTCCGGGCCGCGCGGGATCGGAAAGACCTCGACCGCCCGGATCCTGGCCAAGGCCCTGAACTGCGAGACCGGGCCCACGATAAAGCCGTGTAATAAATGTCCGGCCTGTCTGGAGATAAACGAAGGCCGGAGCATGGATGTGCTTGAGATCGACGGCGCTTCGAACCGGGGCATTGACGAGATCCGCTCCCTGCGGGAGAACGTGAAGTTCGCTCCGTCTTCTTCCCGGTTCAAGGTCTATATTATCGACGAAGTGCATATGCTGACTACTGAGGCGTTTAACGCTCTGCTCAAAACTCTGGAAGAGCCGCCAGCGCACGTTAAGTTTATTTTTGCCACGACTGAATCGCACAAGGTCCTGCCCACGATCCTTTCCCGCTGCCAGCGGTTTGACTTTCGCAAGATATCCTCCAGCGGGATTGTCGCTAAATTAAAAAAACTGGTGAGCCGGGAGAAGATCGATACGCAGGATGATGTTTTATTCGCCCTGGCCCGCAGCGCCGACGGAAGTCTGCGGGACGCGGAGGTGATCCTTGACCAGCTGAACAGTTTCGGCCGGGGCAGGATCACTCTGGAAGACGTGAATGCCGTTCTCGGCCTGGTGTCTCGGCAGGCGGTAGTCGAGCTTGCTGAATATATGATCGAAGGCAAGGTGCCTGATTCGCTGGAGTATCTGGATAAACTTCTGGCCGGAGGAAAAGATCCCGGCCAGCTTGCCGGCGCGCTTATCGAACATTTTCGCGATATCATGCTTATAAAGAGCGGGGCGGAAAAGCTTGTCGACCTGTCGGAAGAAGATAAAAAGCAGACCGCCGGCCAGAGTGAAAAGCTCGATCTGTCGCGGGTCCTCTATTGTCTGGCAATTCTATCGCAGTCTGAGGAGAGGATAAAGCGGCAGGGGATGGGTCGGCTGTTTCTGGAGCTGGCCCTGATCAAGGTTGCCGGCAGGGATAAGTTTCTCTCTCCTGAGCGGTTAGTCGATGCGGTCGGCCGGATGGAACAGCTTCTGGGAAAGTTAAAGGCCGGGGCCGCGGCATTGCCTCAAGCTCCAGCGCCAACACCAACGCCAACACCTTCTCCGGACTCAAAACCGCGCGCGTCCGTGCCAAAATCCTCTTTGGAAATAAAACCCCAGTCTCCGACACCCGGGGAGGATTCAGGGGCGGAGAGATCTTATCAGCCGCAGCCGAAAGAACCGGCTCCTGAAGCCCGGGAAGAGCCGGAGGCTTTTGAAAAAAATACAGTTACCGCCACTGCCGGACAGGAAGGCAACGAAGTGGAGGCTGTGCGCCAACGCTGGGCCGAGGTCATAACCGCGGTTAAGCAGATAAATATGCCGGTAGGGTTTTATGTGTCGCACGGGGTCCCGCTGAAGGCGCGGAACGGGGTTCTGGAGGTCGGCTTCAGCAAGGAAGCGGAATTTTACCGCGAGAATCTGGCTCAGGAAGAAAACTTAAGGATTCTGGCAAAGGCCTTGAACGAGGTTATGGGGCTTAACTTTAAGATATCTCCGGTGCGCAGTGAAAAACCGTTGGAAACCGGCGCGGCGTCTCCTCCGATTAAAGCAACAGACAAGGAGAGCGCTGCGGAGATGAATGACTTTATCAGCCACGCTGTGGATGAGTTTAACGGTTTTATCGTGCAGGACGATTAGGATGAGCGGGTATACCAGGTTTTTGAAGGACCTTATCGAACAACTGACGAAGCTTCCGACCATTGGTCCCCGTTCGGCTGAGCGCATGGCCTTG
>JAGYOO010000329.1 GCA_018399295.1 Candidatus Omnitrophota bacterium
GGCCCTGATCTTCAGGCCGATGTCGGCAGTATGTTCTAATATCTCAACGCCTTCAGGTGGTTTCGGTTCCTTCTTCTTCATCTTCTTTTGCCGCCAGCCGGGCTACGGCTACCAGCTTGTCTGTTTCTTTAAGCCGAATCAGCCGAACCCCCTGGGTGGACCGGCCAGTAGCTCTTACGTCTTTTACCGCGCAGCGTACCACCATGCCGCTGGAGGTGATCATCATCAACTCTTCCGTATCTGTCACAGAGTTAAGCCCCACCACCAGACCATTGGTTTTAGTAGTTTTTATGTTGATTATCCCCTTGCCACCCCGGGTTTGGACGCGGTATTCCTCCACTTTTGTCCTTTTTCCGAATCCGTTCTCTGTAATTGTAAGCAGGGTCGAATCAGTAGCAACAACTTCCATGCCGATTACAGCGTCATTTTTAGATAACGAGATACCTTTTACTCCGGTCGCGGTCCGGCCCATATCCCGCACGCCGGTTTCCGGAAACCGGATCGCCTTGCCTTCCCGGGTGGCAAGAAAGATCTCCTGGTCGCCATTGGTCAGCTTACAGCTTATAAGTTCATCTTTTTCCCGGAGGGTAATGGCGCTGATGCCGCCTTTGCGCGGATGGCTGTAGGCCATAAGGTCGGTCTTTTTGACTAATCCATTTGCCGTGGCCATGATTATAAACCGGCCTTCGGTAAATTCCTTTACCTGGATCAAGGCGCTGATGTTTTCTCCCGGGGTCATCTGCAATAGGTTTACAATGGCCTTTCCTTTTGCCGCCCGGCCGGCCTGAGGAATTTCATATGCCTTCAGCCAGTAGACCTTACCCTTATCCGTGAAGATAAGCAGATAATCGTGCGTTGAGGCAATAAACATGTGTTCAATAAAATCTTCTTCCCGCACCTCCTGACCGGTCACCCCTCGGCCGCCGCGCCGCTGCTGGCGATAGCTGCTTACCGGCAGACGTTTTATGTATCCGGCATGGGAGATAGTAATGATCACGTCTTCCCTAGCAATAAGGTCCTCGATCTCAAACTCATCAACATGGGCCAGGATATGGGTGCGCCGCTCGTCTCCGTATTTTTCCTTAAGCAGGAGAAGTTCTTCCCGGATGATAGTCAGGACCTTGCGTGGATCAGCCAGGATAGCTTTAAGCATTGTGATCTTTTTCAGCAGTTCCAGGTATTCGTTCTCGATCTTTTCCCGCTCCAGAGCGGTAAGCCGCTGAAGCTGAAGCTCTAATATTGCCTGTGCCTGCCGCTCGCTCAATCCGAGGGTTTCCATCAGGTTGAATCGCGCTGTGGCAGTATCTTTTGACTGCCGGATTATTTTTATAACTTTATCCAGATTGCTCAGACAGATCTTAAACCCTTCCAGAATATGCGCCCGCTCCAAAGCCCGGCGCAGATCATACTTGGTCCGGCGGATGATTATTTCCTTGCGGTGCTCAATATAGTATTGAAGCATCTGCTTCAATGTCAGTACCCGCGGCCGGTTGTCCACCAAGGCCAGAAGAATAATGCCAAAGGTGGTCTCCAGCTGGGTATGTTTATAAAGCTGATTCAGCACGACCTGCGCGTTTCCGTCGCGCTTCATCTCCACCACGATCCGCATCCCGTCCTTGTCGGATTCGTCCCGCAGATCAGATATTCCCTCGATCTTTTTGCTCTGGACAAGGCGGACCATTGCCTCAATAACGTTCGTCTTGTTTACCTGATACGGGATCTCGGTAATTATAATCGACTCTCTTCCGTTTTTACTGGTCTCGATAAC
>JAGYOO010000033.1 GCA_018399295.1 Candidatus Omnitrophota bacterium
CGCCAGAAGGTCCGCGGCCCGCTCTCCGAGGAGTCTGCGCTTCTCGCCAGAGGAAAGCAGTCCGGCGAACGCGGGAACAAGGTCCTCCGCGGTTTTGACTTCCAATACCGCCTCTTCCTCAAGAAACAACCTTTGGATCTCCTTAAAATTAAACATATGCGGACCGAACACAACCGGTTTTCGCAGACTTGCCGGCTCAAGCGGATTCTGGCCGCCATGGGGAACCAGACTACCGCCGATGAATACGATATCCGCAAGCCCGTAATATTCCGCCAGCCTTCCCATTTTATCAAGAAGAAGTATTTCATTTGGCTGGAGATTCTTCGCACCGTCCTCCCATTCACTGACTAAAATGGGCTTTAATCCGAATTCTTTTATCCGGGCAACAATCTCCGGGCAGCGCCGTACGTGCCGGGGCGCCAGCAGAAGACGCAGGCCGGAAAATTTATTCCGCAGTTGGATATACGCCTGGCACAGTTTTTTTTCTTCATCATCATGAGTGCTGCCGGCCACAATCCAGAGTTCGTCAGGGTGCGCGGTGGCCGCCCCTTTTACCGGCGCGGAACCCTGCCGGTCAAACTTCAGGTTCCCGGTGATCTTTACCCGGTCTGGAGCGGCGCCAAGGGCCTTAAACCGTTCGGCGTCTTTTTCGCTTTGCACGCAAAACAGGTTTACCCGGGCCAGGGAACCGCGAAACAGAAACGAAAATCTGCGATAACGGCGAAAGGCGCGGTCGGAAATCCGGCCATTAATCACGGCTATGGGAATATTTTTCGCGGCCGCCGCCTGAAACAGGTTCGGCCACAGTTCGGTCTCCAGGATTAGCAGACACGCCGGACGTACGGCGCGCAGACAACGACGCACCGCGCCGGTCAGGTCAAAGGGAAAGAAGAACACCGGTTCATCCGACCGAGCCGCGGTTTGGGCCACAGCATTGCCGGTATGGGTAATCGTGGACAGGGCCAACCGGCAGTTGGGATGATTCTCGCGCAGGATAGCGAGAAATGGCTCAGCCGCCCTGACCTCTCCCACACTCACCGCGTGCACCCAGATCAGGGGTTTCTTGTCTTGCGATTTGGCAAAAGTTTTTGGCGGATAAAATCCCAGACGCTGTCGCAAGCCGGCGCGCCGCCGCCCCAGAGACGGCAGATATAACAGCGCGGCCAGAAGATAAAAGAGGTCCAGGACTTTTCCCACTGTTTTCCTTTCAGGCCCGAGGATGGGTCTGGTCATAAACGCTTTTAAGTTTCTCGGTAGTAAGATGCGTATAGATCTGGGTTGTCGAAAGGTTCGCGTGACCAAGCAGCTCCTGCACCGCCCGCAGGTCCGCCCCCCGGTTCAGAAGATGCGTGGCAAAAGAATGGCGCAGGCTGTGTGGTGAGACGTCGCCGCGCAGACTCGCTATCTGAATATACTTGTCCAGGATGTTCCGGACCCCGCGGTCGCTCAGGCGGCGCTGGTCTTTGTTCTGAAACAGGATACGGCTGTCCGTGCCGTTCTTCCGGCCCCGTTCCTGCAGATAGGCCTTTATCGCCCGCAGGGCCTTGTCTCCGATGGGTGCGAGCCGTTCCTTGCGCCCCTTCCCCACTACACGGACCGAACCGCCGATAAAATCAACGTTCTCCACATTAAGCGAAACAAGTTCGCCAACGCGTAGTCCGGTGCTGTATAGGGTCTCCAGGATCGCCCGGTCGCGCTTGCCGGGAAGGTCATGGACCGGCGGAGTCTCCAGGAGTTTAGCGATCTCGGTTTCATTGAGCACGATGGGAAGCCGCTTGTCCTGTTTGGGCCCGTTCAGGCCGACCATCGGATCGTGCCGGATAAACCCCTCCCGACAGAGAAATCGGAAAAAGGACCGCAGACAGGCAAGCTTGCGCGCGATGGTTGTTTTCTTGAAATCCTTATGCCGCAGATGGACCAGGAATTTCCGGACCTCCAGCACGTCCAGTGACTCCAGAGGCTTTTCCCCGCAAAAATCAGCCAGCTCCCGCAGGTCAACGCTGTAATTTATAACGGTATGGGGCGAGGCGTCTTTTTCCAGCTTAAGATAACTGATAAACTTATCGATATATCTTTCCATGCAAAATTACTTTTCTTCCCCCGCGGCTTCCGTCTCTTCCTTCTTTTCCTGTTTCGGCAGAAACTTGCTCATATAGCGGCACTCCGGATATTTAGTGCACCCGTAAAACCGGGCGCCGCGGCGGGAACTCCGGGCCACCAGTTCCCCCTCGCATCCCGGGGACGGGCACTTAACGCCCAAGGAGATAGATTTCGCGTTGCGGCACTCGGGAAATCCGGAACAGCTTAAAAATTTCCCCCGGCGCGACCACTTAATCACCATCGGCCGGCCGCAAAGTTCGCAGACCTCATCCGTCTCAATCACTTCTTTCTGGAGATGTTCCTGCGCGTAGGTGACCTTCTGTTTAAACGGATCGTAGAAGTTTTTCAGTACGTTGACCCAGTTCAGTTTTCCGTCTTCGACCTGATCCAGTTCTTCCTCCATGCTCGCGGTGAATCCCTCGTCCACGATATCGGAAAAATATTCGACCAGGATATCATTTACCTTCATTCCGAGCTCGGTACAGGCCAGATAGCCTTTTTCCCGGCGCACATAATCGCGGCTGGTCAGGGTAAAGATGATCGGGGCGTAGGTGCTGGGCCGGCCGATACCTTTTTCCTCCAGCAGGCGGATCAGGGAGGCCTCGGAATACCGGGCCGGGGGCCGGGTAAAGTGCTGCTCCGGTTTCAGGTTCAGCAGGTCCAGGGGTTCGCCCTCGAATACCTCCGGAACCTTGCTGTCTTTTTCCTGCACATCTTCGCCGTAAACTTTAAGGAACCCCTCAAAGGCCAGGATCGAGCCGGATGAGCTTAATCCGTAGCGGCCGGCGGTTATCTCCACGCTGCTGGTCGAATATACCGCGGATTCCATCTGACTGGCCACGGCGCGCTGCCAGATAAGCTGGTACAACCGGAACTGATCATCATTCAGAAATTCCCGGATAAGTTCCGGGCGCCGGCTGACTGAGGTCGGCCGGATCGCCTCGTGCGCCTCCTGAGCCGACTTCTTCGACCGGTAGACCCGGGGCTTGTCCGTGAGATACTGCTCCCCAAACTCATTTCCGATGAACTCCCGGATGCTTTTTACGGCTGAGTCGGCGATCTTGACCGAATCCGTACGCATATAGGTAATAATACCCGTAGAACCTTCCGAGCCCAGCTCGACCCCTTCATACAGCTGCTGGGCCAGGAGCATTGTCTTTTGTGAGGTGTATTTCAGCCGGTTGAAGGCAGCCTGCTGAAGAGTACTGGTTATAAACGGCGGATAGGGATGCCGGTTCTTTTTTCCTTTTTTAACCGCTCCGACGACGTATTCGGCGCGTTCGAGATCAGCGACAATGGCCGCTCCCTCTTCCTGGCTTGATATCTTCAGCTTTTCGTTGTCCCGTTTATCCAGCTGGGCGAGAAAGGCCAGGGACTCTTCCGGTTTTTGCTTCAGTTCCGCTTCCACGCTCCAGTATTCTTCCGGTTTAAACGCCCGTATCTCCCGTTCCCGGTCGACAATAAGCTTAAGGGCCACGGACTGGACCCGTCCCGCGCTCAGGCCCCGGGCCACTTTTTTCCAGAGCAGGGGGCTCAGCAGATAACCGACGATCCGGTCTAAAACCCTTCTTGCCTGCTGAGCGTTGACCTTGTCGATGTCCAGTGAGCGGGGATGCTCAAACGCGGCCTTGACCGCCTCGGGCGTTATCTCATGAAACACCACCCGCAGAAACTTCTGACCGTTTGTTTTCGCGCGCAGCTGTTCCATAAGATGCCAGCTGATCGCCTCTCCCTCCCGGTCAGGGTCAGTAGCCAGATAGATGATCTCCGACCGCTTCGCCTCTTTCTTAAGCTGGGTCAGGGCCTTTTTCTTGCCGGGAATAATCACATACGTGGGTTTAAAGTCATCTTCAATATCAACCCCAATCCGGCTTTTAGGCAGATCGATCAGATGCCCCATGGAGGAATAAATCACAAAATCATCCCCCAGAATCCGGGTGATTGTCCGGGCCTTGGTCGGAGACTCGACGATAACCATTGTTTTTTTAATTTTTTTCATAAGCACACCTTAATAATTTGCAGTTATGATAACTTATTTAAAAATCATAGTCAACCCAAAGCGAGAATCAGCAGGAGATAAAGGCAAAAGAAAAGGCACAAGGGACAGGCTATCGGTCGACAAAAACAACTGACACTTCCGCTCCGTCGGTCAAGGGCGTGGTAAATCCGGCCGGCTCTCCGTTCACCAGGATCGTCAGACGTTTACCCTTTTGATCTTTAGGGTTTACGCTCACCCGGTCCATGACCCGGGATACGGTAGGAGGCAGGTCGTTCCCGGACCGGGTAACGATCTCCGACCGATCGACCAGCGGCTCATCCGGGCTGACGGCCCGGCCGTTCAAAAAAATCCGGCCGTTACTTCCCTGAAGCACAAGTTCTTCTCCGTTAAGCCGGATCTTCACGTTTTTTCCGCTACCGGGAATATCAACCACTTCTTTAACCAGGAAAAATTCCGACTGCTCGGGATCGAACTCGATCCGCGCTCCCTCACTCAAAGGCTCGTCCAACCCGGCCCGTTGGCCGTTTACCCGGAGTTGAAACCCGGTCTGGGTCAGAACCCGCGGCTCCCGATTAACCCGGATCATTATCTCTTTTTCCCGGAACGCCTCCGGATCGATCCCCCTTGCCAACAACGTGTCGCGGCAGCACGGAAGCCCGCATTCGATCCGGGCCCGGTCCGTAAGCTCGGTCTCCTTGTCCGCGGGAAAACCGTTGACCATAATCCGCGGCTCTACCCGAAGCGGCTGATCGTTGAATATCAGGTTCAGGGGTTGAATATCGACAACTTCACCTACCCGGCCACGGGCATCGGCCCCGTCACGCGCCCCCTCAAAATCGATCCGGTCTCCGGAATTCACGGAAGCGGTGAACTCAGCGGGTTGTCCGTTCAACCTGACCCTTGCCGGCCGGCCCATCCCACCCTTGATCATTTTCAGTTCCTTATTGACCTCAACGCACAAGGCGTGTCCGATCCGGCCGTACAGTTTTAACCGGTCCACTCCGCAGGTGACCAGCACGCTGAGCAGATCAAGATTCTGCTGCAGGTCCGGAATGCGCGCGGGCCGGGAATTAAGCGTAATATCAATAAACCGCAGCCCTTCAGAACGTCCGCTCATCACGCAGATCCCCAGGGGAGTTACCTGTTCCGGGCCAGTCAGCTTTCCGGTTTCATCTTTTACTCCGGCCACCGCCTCCGGCAGGCGGATGCCGACATGCGTCCGGTCCAGCCCCAGAATCGCGGCGATCTCCTCTTCCAGCCCGGGGGTCAGGCTGCCGCCGCCGACGAGGATAACCGCGTGCGGAACCTTTCCGTTAAGCGCCAGGGCCTCTTTCACAATCGATTCCGCCAGAAGCCTTACCCGCGGACGAATTTCCGCCTTAAGCTCCTCTGCCGTTATCTCCCGCGGCTTACCGAAGATATCGCGGAAACTTATATTCGCTGTTTCCCGGATCTGGCGCTTCAGCTTTTCCGCTGAGGCGAAATCCAGAATATATTTTTCACAGATAAACTCCGTGATCTCGTCACCGGCCTCAGGCACCATACCATAGGCAAATACCGCGCCTTCCCGGGTAAGCGCCAGATCCGTAGTGCCGGCACCGATATCCAGAAGCAGCAGATTAAGCCGCCGGATATCCTGGGGGATAATCACGTTCATGGCGGCAATCGGTTCCAGAGTCAGGTTTACCGCCTCCAGCCCGGCACGGTCCAGAACGCTCAGCATGCTGTTCAGAACTACCCGCGGTAGAAAAGTCGCGATAAGCTCGACCGCCATCGAACGACCGCGGTGACCGCGAAGTTCCCCGATAAGCTGTCCGTCAAGTTCATAGCGCACCACACTGTAGCCAACGCAATAATAGTCGGCCCCGGCCTCGTTTTCTTCCCGCATCAATAAGCTTAAGGCCTCCATCTCCAGATTTCGGACGCTGTCTGCGGTTATCTCTTCATTAAAATCCGCCTCACCCTCCACCCGGGCCCGCCTGGTCCGCAAAGTCCGGCCGGCGACCGCGACCCCGACCTGCTTCAGCTCAATTTTGCTCCGTTTTTCCAGGGCCTCCTTCACCTGACGGACGACTTCAGCCACTTCCTCTATATTATGGACCTGGCCGTCCAGCATCGAACGGCCCGAATGTTCCCGGATCTCAAGATCAACAACGCGCAACAGCCCGGCCTCGCGCGCGGCAAGCAGGCCAGCGACCTTCCGGGTACCGATATCTAATGAAAATATGATATCTTTTGGATTTTTCATTTGGAAAATAAGGAAATTTCAGACATTGAAAGCGTGACCGCTACCCGGACAGATAGTTCCCTGACCGCGGTCACGCTACATTCCCAGCGACGAAAGGATAAGATCAAGAGAAGCAGGATCCGGCAGAAACAACTGGGAACATTCCAGCCGGTTATTCGCGATCATGAGCTCTGTCTCCAGCAGCATCACCTCTTCGGCAACCTGGCCGATCTCGGCTAAGACAAGATCCATGACCGCTCCCATCATGTCGCTGGCCATTACCGGTGATGTAGCAACCGTACTCATACCGACGAGCTGGGCGAGGGCACTGAGATAAGAACCGCAGAGTATCGATCCGACCTCTTTCAGTATTGACTCAGTGAATTCTTTCTGATTGACATACTCCGGCCCGGCCATTTTCCCGATAAGAAAGTCGGCGGTCTCCGGCGAAAAAATCGTAAGCATTGTCCCGTTCATCTGCCGGGTTACCTTCAGGTAAACCACGTAAACCGGACGGGCCGCGCCGCCAAGAGCGGTTGAGACTTCCTCCAGAGGAAGCACCTTCACGATCGGCACACTAAGATTAACCGTCTCAGAGATCATCTGGGACAAGGCCGTCGCGGCGTTTCCGGACCCGATGTTACCTACTTCTCTCAGCGCGTCAATCTGGATGTCGTTAAGTTCTGCCATGGTTTCCTCCTTAAATGACCGGAATCAGCGTCCAATCAGAGTTGCGACGTCTAAGATCAAAGCAACCTGACCATCGCCGAGAATCGTGGCCCCGGCGAATCCTTTTATTCCTTTCAGCAGACTACCGATCGGTTTGATCACGACTTCCTGCTGTCCCCGCACTAAATCTACGATCAATCCCGCCTTTTTACCTCCGATTTCAACCACCACTACGGAGATATCCTTGAGTTTTTCTTCCGGAGTTTCGGTCTCTTCCTCACGTGAATTAAGAAGCCGTCGCATCCGGATCAGGGGAAGAACCTCGTTGCGCAAGGTTATTACCTCCTGCTTTTCCACTTTTTTGATCTTTGCCAATGAAACCTTTACCGTCTCGGCGATATTCGCGATCGGAATGGCGTAAATCTCCGATCCGACCTTTACCAGCATGGCCCTGATTATCGCCACGGTCAGCGGCAGCTTAAGCTCGAACCAGCTGCCCTGCCCGAGTACGGAAGAAAACTCAAGACTGCCGCCCAGGGATTCGATTTTCATTTTAACCACATCCATACCCACTCCCCGGCCGGATGTATCAGTGATCTGGGAAACCGAACTGAATCCCGGCAAAGTGATAATCTGCAGCACCTCACGGTCAGTCATCTTACTCAGTTCTTCTTCCCCCATAAACCGCTTCTCCAAAGCGGCCCGGCGCAGAACAGCCGGATCAATGCCGCGCCCGTCATCCTCCACACGGACCAAAACAAAGGTGCGTTCCCGGCGCGCGTTAAGCCGCAACAGTCCGACCGGATCTTTGCCCGCGGTTTTTCTTTCATCCGGGAGCTCGATTCCGTGGTCAATGCAGTTGCGCAGCAGATGGACCAGCGGTTCGGCGACCTCGTCCAAAACCGTCCGGTCGAGTTCGATATCTCCGCCGGCGATCTCCAGATTGATCTGTTTTTTTTCGCTCCGGGCCAGGTCTCGCACCATTCGGGGAAACCGGTCAAAAACATGCGCGATCGGAACCAATCTTGCCTTCATGACCTCATCCTGCAGTTCTCCGGTAAGACGGTCGATATTTACTAAAATCTCACTCAACATCGAGTCCCGGTTCGAATGCGTAAGCTGCAGCAGCCGGATCTTGGCGATAGCCAGTTCTCCGACGATATTCATGAGTTTATCTACCCGCTCAGTGCTGATCCGGATGCTCTGGATCTTTTTTATCCCGATTTTTTTCTCGCTGTCCTCTTTACCGGGAACCGCGGCCGCTGCCGCCCGGACCGCCGGCTTTTCGGCCAGCCGGGACAAATCCGCGATCTCTTCTACGCGGATCCGTTCAACCTCCAGGATCTTTTTCAGCTCCTGCCGGATCTCCTCGGCCGGATGACTGCTCTGCAGCAGCAGGGAAAATTCATTTTCAAATTTTCCGGCTTCGAGTTCATCAAGTGATGGTTCGCACTTCACCACTTCTCCCATCCGGCCCAGATTATTGAATATCATAAATACGCGTACGGTCTTCAGCGGACAGTCAGCGGCAAGCACCACCTCAACCAGAAACGCCCTCAGACCGGATTCACGCAAAGAGGCCTCAAGGTTATCCCGCTCCACTTCATCCAGCCGCAGAGGGCGCGTCCGATCCGGCTGATCTTCATGGCTGCCGTTGGCAGCAGAACCGCCCAGGGCCTCCAGCCGGGAGATCATCGGCTCTACGTCGATCCGCCGGCTTTGACCCGACTTTATCTCTTCAAGAAGTGCCTCCAGCAGGTCAAGACATTCAAACAACTGATCGACTACCGCGGTTGTAACCCCGCTGGGCTGACCGCGAAGACGGTCGAGCACGTCCTCCATCTTATGGGTCATCCGGGCCAGCGAATCAAACCCCATTGTCGCGGACATGCCCTTAAGCGTGTGCGCGGAACGAAAGATATTATTTAGCACATCAGTATCCGCCGGATTCTTTTCCAGCTCCAGAATAGCATTGTTTATCTGCTGGATATGTTCCTCCGATTCGGCGAGAAACAAGGCGCGATACTGATCGTTATTGGCCATTATTAACTCTCAATAATTTTAATTATCTCCATGCCCATGTGCTGTAGCGCCACAGTCTTATCCACGACTCCGCGAATTATCGCCGCTTTCGGCATCCCGAACACGACACAGCTTGATTCTTCCTGAACCAAGGTCACTCCGCCCAGGCGTTTAATCTCTTCCATACCTTCAACTCCGTCCGAC
>JAGYOO010000330.1 GCA_018399295.1 Candidatus Omnitrophota bacterium
AGGAACTCCTTCAGATACTCCAGGTAGTGGTCCAGGGTCTCGCGGATCAGTCTCCGGAGATAACGCTGCCCGACATCCGATGTCAGCGGGTATATCGGCACGATTCGCCCTGTATGGATGGTCCGGTCTTCTTCCTCGTCCTTCAATATCTCATACTCCGGAGAGTTTATCTGAAGGTTCCGGTAGCGTTCTATCTTTCCGTGGAGAATAACCTCATCGCCCTTTTTAAACATTTTTTCAAGGTACGGCTGATTAAACCAGGTCCCGTAGATGATCCCGGTGCTGTCGGCCACGGCGAGTTGAAAAATGCTGAATCTGCCTTTCATGCGGCGCAGGCCAAAGGTAAGCACCCGGCCGCGGACAGTCTCCATCGCGCCAACGGTAACCTGGCGGATGTCACGAAAATTACTGCGGTCTTCATAACGGCGGGGAAAGTGATACAGCAGGTCTTTTATAGTCTGGATGCCGAGCTTGTTGAGCGTTTTTATCTTTTTCGGCCCGACTCCCTTAACATATTGAGCCGATTCCGATAAAAGATCCGGATTATTTTTCATCCGTAATCACTCGGATAAACTTTTTTTTGCCAACCCGGATCAGGTATTCGGCTTCCAGCCTCAGTTCCAGATTCGGATCGGTTATTGTCTCATTGTTGAGTGAGACCGCCTTCTGACTGATAAGCCGTCTGGCCTCTGAGGAGCTGCTGACGGCATCTATCGCGGTCAGGAGACGGCAGATCCAAATCCGGCCATCCTTCCACTCATTTTTAGAGAGATAAAAGGGGACGTAGATATCCGCGCCGGAAAGATCCGCTTTCTTTCCGTGCCGCTTCTCAAAAAGCTCCTCAGCCTCCCGTACTTTTTCGGGTTTATGATAAAAACCGGTAATAGTCCGGGCCAGCTCCGCCTTACACGCCTTTGGATGCAGGATCCCCTGTTCGATTTGGGTCTTCTTATCCCGGATCTCGGTCAGGGAAATATCCGTCAGCAGTTCATAGTACCGGTACATCAACGCATCCGGGATTGACATAAGCTTTCCGAACATATCCTCAGCGGGTTCATTGATTCCAATATAATTCCCCAGACTTTTACTCATCTTCTGTACACCGTCAAGGCCTTCAAGCAGCGGCATCATCAACACAACCTGCTGCGGCTGACCGTAATCCTTCTGCATCTGGCGGCCGACAAGCAGATTAAACTTCTGATCCGTTCCGCCGAGTTCGACATCGGCTTTAAGCTGAACCGAGTCGTATCCCTGAAGAAGCGGATAAATAAACTCCAGAACACTAATGTCCCGGCCCTGAACATATCGCTGCTTGAAGTCTTCCCGGGCCAGGATCTGGGCCACGGTAAGATGCGCAGCCAGAGCCAGGAATTCATGGGATGACATCTTCTCAAACCAGGTGCTGTTGAATACGATCTCCGTCCTTTCCGGATCAAGGACCCGGAAGATCTGGCGTTCATAGGTAAGGGCATTCTCCTTTACCTCTTCCCGGTTTAGCTGACGCCGGATCTCGGACTTGCCGGTAGGATCACCGATCATTCCGGTAAAGTCGCCGATAAGAAAAATAACCCGGTGCCCAAGCTGCTGAAAATGACGCATCTTGCGCAACAGCACCGTATGCCCGAGATGGATATCCGGAGCACTGGGGTCAAAACCCGCCTTTATTATCAACGGTTTTCCCTGCTTCAGTGAATTCTCCAGTTTTATCTTTAAATCAGCCTCAGAAATGATTTCCGTGGTCCCGCGGCGGATAACCTCTAA
>JAGYOO010000331.1 GCA_018399295.1 Candidatus Omnitrophota bacterium
AAACTCGCGAGTATCTTTTTAGACAGTGGCATGTTAGCCAGGATCTCCTGTCGCTCGGCCAGAAAAAAGACCACTGTTCCGGCAAACAGCAGGATCGCAGTCATGGACAGGACCAGCTTGGTGTGCAACTGCAAACCAAGATTCCGGCCGCGGATCGGTCGGGTGTAAACATCGCGCAGGTCCTTAATCACGATAAATCCGAGACCGCCGGCGATGATCAGGAACGAGATAACCAAGTTGACCACCGAATCCTGGGAAAACCGGCTGAGGCTGTCCGGAAACAGGGAAAACCCGGCATTGCAAAAGGCGGATACCGAGTGAAATACCGCGGAATACAGCCGCATCCAAGGATCGGCTATCTGGGATTCAAATCCAACAAACAGGAACAGCGCCCCCAGCAGTTCGGCGAACAGGGTCATCTTGACGATAAATTTAATCAGCCCCAGGATGTCACTGACAACGTCCTGATCCA
Source organism: Candidatus Omnitrophota bacterium (assembly GCA_018399295.1). GTDB lineage: Bacteria > Omnitrophota > Gorgyraeia > B26-G9 > B26-G9 > M55B170. The sequence goes on from JAGYOO010000331.1 coordinate 473, forward strand.
TAACATCCTGCATCATCATTGCCTGCTGCCGGCTGACGCGGCGGCCGGTAACCAGAAACAAGGCCACGGAAAAAGTCATTATTCCCAGTGCTCCGATCTGGATCAGGCCGAGAATGACAAGCTGCCCAAACATCGAAAAAAATGTGCCGGTATCCTGCACGATGAGGCCGGTCACGCAGGTGGCTGAAGTAGCGGTAAACAGCGCGTCCACCAGGTTCATCCCCTGCCGGCTTACGGTCGAAATCGGCAGGGTCAGAAGAAATGCTCCGATCAGAATAGTAGTCAGAAAGCTGACCATCATCAACTGAGCCGGCTGCAGGCCAAGCAGGCTAATGAGCTTCTGCAGCCGCTTGGTGCGGGAGATCAGCGAGAAGATGAGGATGATCTGCCGGAGAAGAACAAAGATGCTGGCCATCCGGAGACCACGGACAAACTGGATAAACGGGATAAATACGATAAGATCCATCCAGTGACCGCGCAGATAATCCCGTTTATCCGTGGCAACAGCAAGCCGGATGATCACCTCAAACAGAAAAACGAATAAAACAGCAGTATCGGCAACGCGGAAGAGGTCAGCGAAATAGCCTTCGAGCTGCAGCCCCCAGCGGAGAAAAAGCAACAGAAACGCGACTGCGACAACAACGCCGATCACGTAATCCAGAAATATGTTTATTTTTTCCCGCTGGTTTGGAAGCATTGATTATACGGCCATCAGCACGTCCGCCAGATGGGACAGCATGCCGACTAACGCGGTTTGGAGGAACAATATTAAGAAAATCGCCAGAAGAGGCGACAGATCGATGCCAAATCGGGCAGTCATCGGATGCAGGACGCGGCGCAAGGGCTCAAGGACCGGGTCGCTGATCTGCCGGAGAAAGCGCACGAACGGATTCAGCGGATCGGGATTGACCCAGCTTAAGATAGCCCGCAGGATGATCACCCAGTAAAACAGGGAGAGTCCCAGGCGAAGCACCTCTGCCAGACCGCGGACAATATAGGCCAGTACAAACATATCAGCTCTTATTTTCTCCTGTAAAACAATCAACCGACCGGATTTCCAGTCGAAAAAACCCTCTGAAAATATAGTCTCAGTATAGCTTTATTAGAGAAAAAAATCAAGCCGAAGAACGCCCTTCGAGTGATGCTCAGGGCGAGCATCTTAGCATCTTAGGAAAAGATAGAAGACCGTTTAGACTTTAGACATGAGACTTAAGACATAGGACGAAGCTCATTAGGCTCATAAGGAGAAGAAAAAGAAGGTTGTGAACAAAAGGCACCATTA
>JAGYOO010000332.1 GCA_018399295.1 Candidatus Omnitrophota bacterium
TTCAGCCGGGAGAATGGGGGGTATTGGCTGAGAAGCTGAGGCTGTTGCTGAACCGGCCGGAGTTAAGACTCAGTCTGGGGCGCGGGGCACGATCTCTGATCGAGAAAAAATACTCGGAAGAGATAATGCGCCGGTCTTATCGAAAACTGTACGAGGAGACGTTAGAATGCCGGAAGTGTTAGCCGTGGAGATCGCCGGTAAAGGCGGTATCTGCCATTATACCTATAATCTTGTCCGTAATCTCAACGGTTTTCGGCCGGCGCGGCTGATCACCGGCAAAGACTACGAATTGCGGGAGATGGCGGACTTTCCGGTATACGGTCTATTCAACCGTCTGCGGACACGTCCGGATTTTGCTGTCCGGTTTCTGTCTATTCTGAAGAAGAGCAATGCCCGGATCGTGCATTTTCAGTTGAGCCAGTATCCCGGATTCGTTCTGTTACTGTTTGTTCTGTCCGGGATAGCTGGTAAAAAGCGGGTGGTGACGGCGCACAACGTGGTTTCGCACGAACAGCGCGGCTGGGAACGCGGGATATTCGACTACTTATACAGGAAGGCTGACGCGGTTATTGTTCATGCTGAGGCGAACAAGCAGGAACTGGTCAATGGATTCAACGTGCCGGAGGGGAAGGTCAGGGTGATCCCGCATGGGAATTATATGTTTTTTCAGAAAACCCCCGAACCTTGCCCGCTGCCGGAAACTCCCTCGGTCCTGTTTTTCGGATATATCCGGAAGTATAAAGGCTTGATGCATCTGATAAAGGCGTTCAGCGAGGTGCGAAAAGAGATGCCCGAGGCCAGGCTCCGGATAGTCGGTAAGCCGGTTGAGGATTTTTCCGTATACCAAGAGCTTATCCTGGGATTGGGGCTGGAGAAGGCTGTGGAGACGGAGCTGGAGTATGTTCCGTTCGATAAGGTTAAAGACTATTTCAACCAGTCTTCGCTGCTGGTTCTGCCTTACGATAAGATATACCAGAGTGGAGTACTTCAGCTGGCGTACGGTTTCGGACGGCCGGTAATCGTTACAGATACCGGCGGTCTGCCGGAGGCGGTGGAGGAGGGAAAGAACGGACTCATTGTTCCGGTGGCTGATGTCCCTGCCCTGGCCCGGGCAATGCTGCAAATCCTTAAGGACCGCCGGCTACAGGAAGAGATGGGGCGGCGTTCGTTCGCTCTGGCTCTAACCCGATACAGCTGGAAGAACATTGCCGAACAGACCGAAAGCCTTTATCAGGAGCTGGAGCGCGCATGAGTGAACTGCTGGTATTGATGTATCATCGCGTGCTGGAGGCATCCGGGGCCGGGGAGCGGTACTCGGTCGGTCTGAGTGATTTTAAAAAGCACCTGGAGATTATTAAGGCCAGCGGCCAGCCGTGCGTTACTACCCGAGATCTGGCTTTCGGGAAAGCTCTGCCGGAGCGGGCGGTAATGATAAGTTTTGATGACGGATATGAGGATAATTACCGGCTGGCAATGCCGCTGCTCAAAGAACAGGGAATAAAGGGAACTTTTTTTCTCACTGCCGGCTGGATCGGAACCCGGCCGGAGATGATGGACTGGGAGCAGGCAACAAAGCTGGCGGCGGAGATGGCAGTGGAAAGCCATGGGCTTACCCACCGGTTCTTTACGGATGTCTCCCCTCAGGAACTGGACCGGGAGCTGGCTGATTCCCGTGAACTTATCCGGTCCCGCACCGGGGCAAATTGTGAATTTGTCTCTTGCCCGGGAGCAAAATACTCAAATCCGTTCACGA
>JAGYOO010000333.1 GCA_018399295.1 Candidatus Omnitrophota bacterium
CCGACTTTCTTGCCTTCCAGACCTCTATTAAAAACAGACTTTACCGCATTAGCTTCATGCAGATAATACACGACGGTAATATTTTTTTCTTCTTCCAGCTTATATAAAAAAGGTTTCTGTGATTCCAGCAACTCTATGCGCGATATCCCTTTTTTCCCGGTAGTACCAAAACCTTCTTTCGCGCGTCTAAGCTCACTTCTTACTGCCCCTATCGGATAAATTTTAAATGGCCTCTGTTCACCGTAAATACATGTTACGCAAACCGGCTTATCGTCAATAATGCATACTTTATCGCGCGCAGTCTCTTTATAACATCGTGAGCATTTATAATATTTAATTGTTTTAGCTTTTGCCATACTTTTCCTCCGAAAGCCGTAAAATCCTGGAAAGATTCTTTCCGCTATCTTCGCCCGGCACTCCATACTGTACAGCTATAGGGAAAACATTAAAAAGATATTCCCCCTGCTTTCTTTGCGTCGGCCAATACATTCCCCAATCTGGTTCCCGAAACTAATCTTTCCTTCTGAGGTCTGGTCAACCGCTTAATCCGCATTTCCATTAAAAAAGCGCGACGAAAATAACAGTATTCTTTTTTCCAAACCACCTTAACCGGCAAACGGGAACGGGTATACTTGGAGGCTATCCCCTTATTATGCTTCTCGACCCGTTTCTTAAGATCATTAGTATACCCCGTATAAAGAGTACCGTCCCCGCACTCCAAAATATACACAAAATAGCTGGCTTTACGTTTAATAGTTTTCAATAAAGATATTTTAACATAAACAGGATAACAAGACACTTCCGATAAAGCCGGCATTAAAATAGCGGTCACAGCTACAGCACCGATATCCCCAAGATCATTTTTCGAAGATTATTGGCGAGTTAAATTTCAGCAGAAGATTCTGGTTTTTCATGAAAACATTTTTTTCGTTTATCAGATAAGCAATTTCCTGCGGCCTGGAAAATCCAAAAGTAAATATTCAGGCCTGTTCTGAGTCAGCTTTAGCCTGTTTTTTTTCCAACTTGCTTTGCTTCTTGTCTTCTTTTTTCTTTTTCTTAGCCAATTCCTTTTGACGCTTCAAAAATGAATAATTCTGTTTAGCCATCCGTCCTCCTTTTTTAAACTAAAAACAATTACGTCTATTTTACTACACTTCCCCCCATGACTCAAAGCAGCATTAAAAAAATGCTCGCTGGCGAATATGCGCGCCATTGCGAACAGCTGTGAGTTGGTAAATAAGGGCGCTGCCGACGGTTAAAAATTCCAATAAACAAGTACCAAGCCGCTTCGCGGAAATCTCAATAACCAAGCACCAAGTTACCTGCCTGCCGGCAGGTGTGGTTTTAATCTTTTCCGTTTGTTTTTTCTGTTTTCAGACTTCCGACTTCCGACTTCTATCTTTTCCTAAAATGCTAAGGCGCTAAGGCGCCTTTTCTCTGCCCTCTGTGTGCTCTATATTCTATATCCTCTGTGTTCTCTGTGCCCTCTGTGGTTTTAATCTTTTTCGTTTTCTTTTTCCGCCTTCAGACTTCAGACTTCCGACTTCTGCTTTGCGTCAATCTGTAAACATACCAGAAACTTACCGGCGTAAGGATAAAGGTAAAGACAATCGAAGCCAGCATCCCGCCGACAACCACCGCGCTCATCGCCGGCTTCGCCGGCATAACCGAATTCAACTGCGGTAATACACCCAGAATAATCGCCAGCGAAGTCATCAGGATCGCCCGGAAC
>JAGYOO010000334.1 GCA_018399295.1 Candidatus Omnitrophota bacterium
AAGACCTGGCCTATTCCAATATAGTCGACGGAAGTTCTACTAATACTCTTTCCGGCGGGAAGTTCAGTTATGACTACGATACCATGGGAGCTTCCCTGGAGCTTGGACAGCAGTTTGGGACCGAAGAAGATAAGCCGCTGATTCCTTATGTGGCCCTGATCGGCGATTACGTGACCAATCCTGATCCAAATGACGAAAACACCGGTTATCTTGCTGGTCTAAAGTTCGGGGATAAAAAGGTCAAGGGGCCGGGCACCTGGCAGGCCAAGGCCCTGTACCGGGAGCTGGAACGGGACGCGTGGCTTGACTTTCTGCCGGATTCCGATTTTCTCGGCGGCCGGACAAATGCCAAGGGATATGAGCTGATCCTGAATTACGGACTGGCCAAAAATGTGACCCTGGGATTGGATTATTACAATACCGAGGCGATCAAAGGGGCAAAGCGAGAACAGCAGCTGCTGCAGGTTGACTGCGTAATGAAGTTCTAAGTTCACGAAATCGTCACATTCAGGACACTTGCTTTTCACTAGATGAGTGTAGGTTAAAGATAAGGAGGAAACAGTTATGAATAAGATAATACTTGCCGCAACGATGCTGGCGCTTCTGCTTACCGCCGGTAATGTTCACGCGGAAGAGATGATCCAGATAAAGGGATCGGACACGCTGATCAATCTGGTTCAGCGTCTGGCCGAAGAATATATGGCCGATAATCCTGATACCTATATCGCAATCACCGGCGGCGGTTCCGGTACTGGGATCGCGGCCCTGATAAACAATAAGACCGATATTGCCAATGCCTCACGGGGGATGAAGTCGAAAGAGGTCGAGCAGGCCGTAGCCTCGGGCGTTAACCCAAGCCGGGTGGTGATCGCGATGGATGGTTTGAGTGTTATCACTAACGGTCGCAACCCGGTTAAGAGGTTGACCCTGCAGCAGGTGGGAAGTATTTTTAAGGGAGAAATTACCAATTGGAGTCAGGTCGGCGGTCCGGATTTGCCGGTCACTCTCTATGGCCGGCAGTCCAACTCCGGGACATTCGTCTTTTTTCGTGATGCTGTATTGAAGGGCGAATACTCGGCAAAGATGAACCGAATGAATGGTAATGCTCAGATCGTCGAGGCGCTCAAACAGGATGAGTCGGGCATCGGTTATGTCGGAGTAGGTTATGTTAAAGACGCCCGGGGAATCAATGTTCTGGAACTTGCCAGCCGCAAGGGAGCTCCTTATGCCAGCCCGCTTGATTCAGCAGCCGTAAAAAGCGGTAAGTATCCCATTGCCCGACCGCTCAATCAGTTTATAAACGGGAAACCGGAAGGCGCGGTGCGGGACTTTATCGAGTTTGAACTCAGCCCGGCCGGTCAGCGGATAGTAGAAGAAGAAGGCTTTTTCCCGATCCCCAATGAATACGAACAGCTTAACGAACAGGCCGGTCTTTGATCGGATAATGAAAAGGAGCCGTGGATAATGAAGAAGTATAAAGAACGGATTATTCACGGCTTCTTTTTTCTTAACGGAATGACGGTTGTGCTTATTCTTCTGGGGATTTTCGCGCTGCTGCTGTATACAGCGCTACCGGCATTCCGGGAAATTTCCCTTAAAGAGTTTTTTTTAACTGCCGTCTGGAATCCGGATTCGTATACAGAACCTTCCTATGGGATCCTGTCCATGGTCGTAAGCACGTTCATGATCACCCTGGGAGCGTTGGCGATAGCCATTC
>JAGYOO010000335.1 GCA_018399295.1 Candidatus Omnitrophota bacterium
TTCGGTCACGTCCGGCCAGCCGGCTCAGTCCACCCAGGACCTCTTCGCTGTACCGCTGCAGCTCACGTCCCTGGCGGCCGGACTTCAGCCGTTCCCGGGCCAGGTCTGTGGCCTCAGTCTCGGAAAACTCCGGCGCGATCCTCCTTATGTCCGCCGCCATCTCATTTTTCCTGGCTGCAAGCGCGGCGCTCTCCTGCTGCAGTCGGATAATATAGTTGTCCAGGCTGTTGCGGAACCCTACCGTCTCATACTGTTTGAAAAAGTCCGTCGAGCTGAACAGGGAATCCATGTCAAAGTCGGTCAGCCTGCGTTCGACGGTCACAAACTCGGCCGAGGCCTGCTGAATCCCGGTAATAGCCTTCCATCTGGCAGTCTCTCCGTCTATAAACGACCCGACTTCGCCGGCCCGGCCCGCCTGTTCCAGATCCAGGGCCTTGTTTAAAAGGTAATAATGAAAGCTGGAGACCGACGCGGAGAATTCATCCGCAAGCGCGAACACCAGGAGCTTAAGCACATAAGCCTCGACACTCGGTATGGTCGCTTTCCCAAAGATCTTTTCCTGCCACTGAGCAAATGAACCGGTTCGGTGAACAAGAGCCATTCTCAACACTTCGTCAAGCGGATGGCCCGCCAAAACACCCTGATTTACTAGTCCGTTGACCGCTGACTCCCGGACCACGCGCGCCGTGTCCGGGTCCGCTCCGAACGGGTTGTTACCCTGTTCATCAACCCACTTGTCTATTTCCTGCCTGACCCGTTCGGCCTCCTCCATCAGGTCTCTATCAACTTCGACTTCTACTGCCGCAATCCCTTCTTCCGCGATCTCCGACGGCATACCTTCATCCGTGGACTCGTTCACAACTTCGTTCGCCGCTGTTCCATCGGCATTTTCCACTGCCGCGCCTCTTCCAATCGCAGAAGCAGACGCCAGTTCTTTCCTGACCCTCCGGTCTCTTAACCAGAACTTGACTTGCTGAAGGATAACTACGAAGAAGACCACCAGCACGCCGGCGACCATCATCTGGATCCAATTGCGCTTCCACCAGTAGATACCCTCTCCCTTGGTCTCGAGCACTCCGTCCTTATATTCCGAGATCTGCATCCTTACCGGGTCCACCGCGGCGATCATGATCTTCTTTACCCGTTCCGGCAGGTCCCAGGCGATATCAGTGAGCGCATCCTTTTCCAGCACGTTCTGTGTCTCGATCAGGCTGCCATCCTCCCACACTCTCTCTCTGGAAACCCATAACTTGGTGACCGCCGAGTGCCCTTCCATCCATCTCTTCTGCTGTTCCCATACAGACTCATCGGGCTTCGGAATCCCGGCCGGATCCACACCATAGTGTCCCTTCAAGTCGAAGGAGGCATTATCCAGCTTTTCCTCGATTCCCTGCAAGGCAAGTACCGGGCTTTGAGTGGAAGAATTTAACTCGTTAAGAATTATCTCCGTACCATCGACCCCGACGCCCAGGGCCCCTTTTAAAACATTGATAAGCTGACGCTTATACAGCATCACACCCATCATACCTTCGACTGTATCTATCTCTTCCTTTTTTAACCCGCCGTTTTTAATGAAGTAGCGAAAGGCCAAATCCTTTTCCGGGTCACGCAGCTTAGAGGTCGGTTTCCAGGAACTGATAATCTTTCTGCCGTTCGTCTCGGCCGTTTCGATCTCATAGACCGCGCTGAGGAACTGCACCTCGA
>JAGYOO010000336.1 GCA_018399295.1 Candidatus Omnitrophota bacterium
TTTAGGAAGCGCAGGAGTATGCTTACGTTTCGGTTTTTCCGTGAAGTGCTTACCTGAATCCCCTTTTAGGGGCTGGGGGTCTTACAGGAAATAACTAAAACGTTCGCTCCGAGCACTCCGTGCGCCTGCTTTCTTTGCTGACTTTTCCCAGGGTAAAATTTACCCGACGGGTAAATTTCCCTGCTGGACGCCATTTGGCGGTCATTAATCTAAGTGACTCCTGGGGGTAAAAGGGGGCGGGAAAAGCCCCCTACTTACCTGAAGCTCTCAAATAAAACAACAAAAAATCCAACTTCATAAGTTAGATAAGGTTTATTCCTTTCCTGGCAGAAAACATCCGGAAATCAACTGCCGGTTCCCGGAAAAGATTAACCTTAAGGGATCAGCTCCCCAGCGGCAAGGAGTTCCCATTCACATTGAAGAAGCTTTAAACTCCGTTCAATACCGCTATTCCAATATTAAGATAAGTAGCGAAAAGCACCCACAAAAGATACGGGATCAGCAAACCCGCTGCCAAATGGTTTGTCGAAAAAAACCGTCTGATAAGCAGAACAAGAGTCAGATCCAGGAAAAGAATATCAATCAGGGCCAACCCGGGGGAGCGCAGATGGAAAAACAGATACGGCCAGATAAAGTTTAAACAAAGATGCATCAGCAGTAATATCCCGGTGAATTTTAATCCCGGCTTAGACAGCGAACGCAAGTACATGACTATGGACACCACGATCATGATATACAGCAGGGTCCAGACCGGTGAAAACACCCAGTTTGGAGGAGTCAATGGCGGCTTGACAAGCTGTTCATACCAGACTTCCATTTACGCATCCTTAAATCTTAATAAAGCAGCCACGGGAAAACCCGCGGCTGCCGATAGATCAAACAATCCTAAACCCTTAGACTTCTTCCAGCTCTTCTTCATACTCTTCTTCACCGATCTCTTCTACCGACTCGTATGTCAGACATTCGGCATGATCTCCATGCATACCCACACTGATATTTTTCGCTATGCATTCCAGCGCATCATTATAACGGCAGTCTTCCTGATGACAGGCCCCGACACTGCCTTTGATCTCGTTAAATCCCCCCTCTTCCTCCGAGACAAAGTAAGTATCACACATCGGACAGCCTTCGCCTCCGATGGTAATCGCCATCGCGTGACATTCGCCATTCCGGTTGTAAGCGCACTCAGCAACCTCACAGGAAGAAACCTTTGGTGATTTTATAGCCATAACCCACCTCATGTTTAGTAAGATTTTTCAGTTTATTCTGTGAGAACAGTATAGCCCAAGGTTCTTAACCGTAAATTGCCTTAATCCTGAATCTTCTGACTTATCTCATCCGGGAAAAAACGAAAAAACAGCGAAACAGCTTCCAGGCGGGCTGATCAGCGCGAAAGCACCTCTATCTGATCCGGATCGTTCAGGATGATCTCCGGCTTACCCTGATATTCCTTAATAAATCCTTTCACCCTCACCTTTTTTCCCAAAAAATAATCCTGCGGACGCTGGGGGAACCGGGAAAAAGCCGAAGCAAAGATCACGGCAGTAAAATAACGTTTATAATCGCTATGAAAATTAAGGAAGCAGACCTTGCCGGAATTATGCGCGGCCACGATCTCTCCCTCTACAGTCGCGTACTTACCGTAATATCCGGCCGCGTCACGCCATGAGATAACATCCGCG
>JAGYOO010000337.1 GCA_018399295.1 Candidatus Omnitrophota bacterium
TCGGGGGCAGTGGAAATTATAATGAATCATTAGGAGAGGATTCTCTGGTCCTGGAATTTTTTTCCGGGGCGCGGGATGAAATTTATGATCGTCTTGTCTCCGGAGACCGAAAGCGGGTGGAGTCATTCCTGCTGGAGGTGAGCGAGGTACTGCGGGATTGCCTGGTCTTGAAGCTGGGAGGGAATAGCCGGATCAGCCGGCAGTCTCCGGAACTGCTGGCAGTGTGGTCGGGCGGGTGCACGCCCGCGGGATTGGAAATGCTTTTGGAAGAGACTGTACGCGCGCGTGAGCACGTCCGGCAAAATGCCAATCTCAAACTCAGCCTGGATTTTTTTCTGAAAAAATTTAAAACGATAATCGGAACAGGAAGCGGAGGATAAGGTGAAGATAGTCGAGGTGAAGCTTCGCCATAACGGAAAGACCTTTACATTTGATTCCAACGGAGTCGAATGCTGTCTGAATGAGCTGGTCATAGTTGAATCCGAACGGGGATTTGACTATGGGCACGTGATTTCCGAGATGGAGGGGCAACCGGAAAACATGAAAAAGGTCTTGCGTCCGGCAAATGATGAGGACCTGAAACAGATTGAAAAAAATGAGAATGATATCGCCCGGGTTATCGAAGCGGCGGATAAAAAGATAAACGAACGGCGGTTGTCGATGAAACTGGTCGAGGCCGAGTATTCGTTTGATCGGACCAAGATAATCTTTTATTTTACCGCGGAAGGACGCGTGGATTTTCGGGAGCTGGTGCGGGATCTGGCACATATGTTCCGGGCGCGGATCGAACTGAAACAGATCGGCGTGCGGGACGAGGTAAAGATGTTCGGGGGATTTGGCTGTTGCGGCCGAGAGCTTTGCTGCGCCTCGTTTCTGAAAGATTTTGAGCCGGTCACGATTCGAATGGCCAAGCAGCAGAACATGCCGCTTAATCCGGAGAAGATCTCCGGTCTCTGCGGCCGGTTGATGTGTTGTCTGGGGTATGAATATCCGAATTATCGGGACGCGGCGAAAATCCTTCCCCGGCTGGGAGAATATATCCAGACTGAGGAAGGAAAGGGCCGCGTAATCGCGGTCAATATCCTTTCAAGCAAGGTTACGGTCGAGTTGGAGGATGAGCGCAAGCTGGAGATTGAAATAAAACCTGATCACTGCCGGAAACATGAACGAAGAAAAAAATAAGTTTTATATAACTACGGCAATTGATTATCCTTCCGGGCCGCCCCATATCGGGCATGCCTACGAAAAAATTCTGGCCGACGTGATTGCCCGCTGGCGCCGCGGCCGGGGCGAGGAAGTCTTTTTTCTTACCGGCACGGATGAACACGGACAAAAGATCGAAAAATACGCCGCCCGGGCCAAGGAGTCGCCGCAGTGTTTCGTGGACCGGATGACCGGTAAGTTTCGTGAGCTTTGCCGTGTGCTGAATATTTCCAATGATGATTTTATCCGGACTACTGAACCCCGGCACGTGGAAGCTGCCCTGAAGATCTTTCAGCGCGTCTGGGACCAGGGCGATATCTACAAAGATAAGTACCAGGGGTTTTACTGTACGGATTGTGAGTCGTTTTATCTGGAAAGAGATCTGCGGGGAAATTGCTGTCCGGTCCACGGGCAGGAGGTCTCCTGGATAGAGGAAGAGGGCTATTTTTTCCGGATGAGCAAATACGCACCCCGGG
>JAGYOO010000338.1 GCA_018399295.1 Candidatus Omnitrophota bacterium
TCGAACAGCAGTTAAAACATCTGCAGTCAGAGAATGCCGAACTTAAAAAACAATTGGCAGGGGCCGGCTCCGGCACGCTGGGTGAACTTGAAAAACTGACTCAGGAAAATCAGAAGATAAAACAAGAAAAAGACCAGATAAACGCAGTCCTTAAAAACGTAGCCGAAGGTCTGGTTATTGTGGATAAAGAGGGAAAGGTTCTGTTGTTGAATCCGGCGGCCGAAAAGCTTTTGGGCGTGGATAAAGAAAGTAAGATCGGGAAAAGTATTTTGGAAGGGATAAGTGAAGGTCAGGTTGTAAGTTATTCCCGTGACCCACGGCAGGAGATCGAGATTGAACTTGCCGGTTCGGATGAAAAGGCAAAAAAAACATTAAGAGCCAGTTCGGCAATGATTGAGGACGAAACCGGCCGGACCGTGGGTATGGTCTCGATTCTGAGCGATATTACCCGACAAAAGGAGCTTGACCGGCTGAAGAATACGTTTATTGCCAATGTCTCGCATGAGCTTCGCGCTCCGTTGATATCGATCCAGAAAAGTCTTTCCCTGCTTCAGGAGACCGGGTTGAAACAGCTTGATTCCGAGCAGAAAAATTTTTTGATGATCGCCGGGAATAATGCCTCGCGGCTGACTGCATTGGTAAATGATTTGCTTGATGTGTCTAAGCTGGAGTCCGGCCGGGTAAGGCCTGATTTCCAGAGGGTGAAGCTGGAGAGGATCGTCTCTGATGTCTACGACCTGCTTTCGGCCTGGGCGCAGACCCAGCAGGTGGAGCTGGTGAAAGAGGGACTGGATGGTATTGACCTGGACGCGGATGAGAAGCTGTTGAACCAGGTTTTTACTAATCTGATTGGTAATTCGATCAAGTTTGCCCCCAAGGGAAGGGTGTGCGTTTCCGCCGCGAGCAGGGAAGGACGGGTGGAGATACGGGTTGCCGATAACGGTTGCGGGATCCCGACTCAAAGCCAGGAGCGCATTTTTGAAAAATTTGAACAGGCCGGGGGAGTGAGGCCCGAAGGCTGTGCCAAAGGCACTGGATTAGGCCTGGCGATAGTCAAAGACATTGTTCAGCTGCACGGCGGAACGGTGCGGGTGGAAAGCGAAGTCAATCAGGGAAGTACGTTTATTATGGATTTTCCCCAAAACAGAGAGGTTATGGATATTCGTGACTGACATTAAAGCCCGTTTACTGTCCGGGGATCAGCTGGGCCTTGTTCGGCGTCCAGCCCGTTATATCGGCGGAGAAGTCAACTCTCCGGCAATTTCCTTTGATCCGGCAAAGATAAATACTGTCCTGTGTTTTCCCGACATCTACGAAATCGGCATGAGCAACCTCGGTCTTAAGATTATCTACCATATTCTGAACTCTCTTCCGGATGTCTTCTGTCAGCGCAGCTTTGCTCCCTGGCCGGATATGGAGAAATTACTTCGGGAGGAAGGACTGCCTCTGTTCAGTCTTGAATCCGGAACTCCGGTCAATGAATTCGATCTGATCGGTTTTTCACTTCAATACGAGCTGAGCTATACGAATGTGCTTAATATGCTTGATCTGGCCGGGATTTCCTTAAAAAGTGAAGATCGAAGGGAATTTCCGGGTCTGATTATTGCCGGAGGGCATTGCTGCTTTAATCCCGAACCCATGGCCCCGTATTTCGATGCCATGGTTGTCGGCGAGG
>JAGYOO010000339.1 GCA_018399295.1 Candidatus Omnitrophota bacterium
GTCTATGAGACTTTCAATATCGAGGAGCGCTATGGGTTTAACCGGACTACCCCTAAAACCTTTATCCTCGACCTGATAAAAGGGCTTGTGTTGACTCTGATTATCGGCGGGCTTATCTTTGCCGCGGTTATCTGGTTTTTCCGCACCGCGGGAAGCCTGGCCTGGTTGTATTGCTGGCTGGCGGTATCCGGGTTCGAACTGTTTCTGGCGTTTTTAGCTCCGGTAGTGATCCTGCCGTTATTTAACAAATTTACGCCCCTGGAAGCGGGTGAGCTGAAGAGCAAACTGGAAGAGTACGCGGAAAAGCAGAACTTCCATATCCAGGGAGTGTATACGATGGACGGGTCGCGCCGCTCGACCAAGTCCAACGCGTTCTTTACCGGATTTGGCCGGTTTCGCCGGATTGCTCTGTTCGACACCCTGATCCAGCGGCATACACCGGATGAGCTTATCGCCGTTCTGGCGCATGAGATCGGACACTATAAGAAAAATCATATTATGAAGAGTGTGGGATTATCTATTTTAACCACCGGGCTGATGTTTTTCCTGCTTTCATTTTTTATCAATAATCCCGGATTATTCGCGGCCTTCGGGATGGAGCATGTTTCGGTATACGCGAGCCTGATATTTTTCGGGTTTCTTTATTCCCCCTTGAATTTTCTGTTTTCAATAATCAGCAATATCGTTTCACGCCGGCATGAATATGAGGCGGACGGTTTTTCCGTGCGCACTTTTCATCAGCCTGAGGCAATGATTGCCGCCCTGAAGAAACTATCCGCGGATAACCTTTCCAACCTTACGCCGCATCCGGGGAAGGTGTTTCTTTATTACAGCCATCCGCCGGTGCTGGAGCGGATCAGGGCGATAAAGCAAATGGATGAAACCCTGGAGGGGGCAAGATGAAAGAAAATACCAGGATAGGAATACTTACCGCCGGTGGTGACTGTCCCGGTTTGAACGCGGTGATCCGCGCGGTGGTAAAAAAACTTGTTTTAGAAACCGCGGTGGAAATTATCGGTTTTGAAGACGGTTATGAGGGATTGATCAAGAACCGGTACCGGAAGCTGAATTATGCCGATGTTTCCGGTATTCTGACCGAAGGAGGCACGATCCTCGGTACCTCTAACGTCGCTAACCCCTTCCGGTATCCGGAGTGTGGAGAAGGCCGGATGAATTTTCGGGATATTTCCGCGCAGGTTTTGGAAAACTTTCGCGCTTTGGAATTGCAAGGCCTGGTTTGCATCGGCGGAGACGGGACCCTGACCATTGCCTCCCGCCTGCAGAAGCTGGGGATCCCGGTCGTGGGTATTCCCAAGACGATTGATAACGACATTCGCGGTACTGATGTCACTTTCGGATTTAATTCGGCGGTGACGATTGCCACGGAAGGGATCGACCGGCTTCATTCGACCGCGCAGTCGCATCACCGGGTAATGATCATCGAGCTTATGGGAAGGAACGCCGGCTGGATCAGTCTTTACGCCGGAGTGGCCGGGGGCGGGGATATTATCATCATCCCGGAGATTCCTTATGATATAAACGTTATCGCTGAACGGGTTAAAAAAAGAAGCCAGAAAGGTTCACGCTTCAGCATTGTGGTAGTTTCCGAGGGCGCCCGGCCTCAGGGCGGTGAGCAGGTGATCAGACAGATGATCGAAGAGATTCATTCCAATT
>JAGYOO010000034.1 GCA_018399295.1 Candidatus Omnitrophota bacterium
GAACAATTGCTTTGTAATTATTGACCCTGAGGCTGTCACTGCCGAGCAGGGTCTTACCCGGCCGGCCGAAGCGTTCAAGATGAACCTGATGACAGATCCCGTTTCCGGGACGGGAAAACTTTACCCCGAATCGTGCGGCCGCGGTTTGCAGATAAATATGATCGTCGGCATTTTCAAACCCCATCTGCAGGGTGTTATGATCAACATAACTTACCGAGATCTCGGTTTGGACCCGGGGGATTCCCAAGGCCTCAAACTGCAGATAAGCCATGGTTCCGGTGGCATCCTGCGTCAGTGTCTGATCTATCCTTATTCCAATCTCGTTCCCCGGAAGCAGATCACCGCTGTTCACATGTTTTTCCAGAATTTTATAAGTTATATTTTTTCCCATCCCCCTCTTCCGCCTGCCTTAATCGCTTAGATTGATTTTAACCACTTCACTTTTGCCGTTATTTTGCCTGATCAGAATTGCGCCGATTCCCGGATTTTCGTTTAAAAAGCTACGAATCTTTTCTTCTCCCATTACAAAAAAAGCAGTTGAAAGCGCGTCAGCCGTTATTGCCTTTGGGGCGACTACCGTGACGCTGACTAATCCGGACGCAACCGGCGCGGCAGTCTCCGGATTGAGAATATGCTGCTTTATGTAATTTCCCGAGGTACTTACCGCCTTGTCGCTCAGGCTCAATTCTCCCGCCAGCCCGTTAGAAAACGGAGACTGCACCCCGATGGTCCAGTCCCGGCCACTGGGCCCGCTTCCGCCGCAGATTATGTCCCCCCCGACATCCACCAGATAATCCCGAATCCCGGATTGCCGGAAGACCCCAGCGACCTGATCCAGGCTGAACCCGGTCGCGATCCCGCCCAGGTCAACTTTCAGCGCCTGAGAAAATTTGATCCGATTTCCCGGAGAAAGTAAAATTATACTATCATAACCCCCATTTTTTTGCAAAGACCCAACAGTAACATCAAAAGCACCTTTGGTAATCGTTCCAAACCGTTTGGCCTGATTAAGAATGGCGAACATCTGGCTGCTGGCTGAAAAGGCGGCAATACCGGCCTGTCTGTTCAACCGGTTAAGCTCACTTTCCGGATCGTAGCGATCAAACCGATCGTTATCGGCTTTTAACAGCTGGAAGGCCTGCTCCATCGCCCATTTCGCTTTCTGAGGCGGAACATCGCGGAGAACGATACTTATCCGCGCGGTAGTCCCCATCATTACCATGGTTGCGTCGACCGTAGAGACGGGCCTGAAAATAAAAATCCGCGCCAGAAGCAGGAATACTACCAGCGCGGGAATAAACTTAAGATATCTTTTCATAACCGGGAAAAACCAATCCGGGATTTTAAAAAACCATTCAAAGCCGCTCGGCCGCGTTTTTCACCGTTTCGGCCGCGGCCTTGAGGCACTCCAGTTCCTCCGGAGTAAGTTCAAGTTCGACAATCTCTTCCACCCCCCTGATCCCCAAACGCGCGGGCACCCCGATACATACTCCGCTGACCCCATATACCCCGGAACAGTATACACAGGAAGGGACTATCTTCTGCTCATCATTCAGAACAGCCTTGACCATGGAAAAGGCCGCGGCCGAAGGAGCGTAATAGGCGCTGCCCCGACCGAGCAGAGCAACGATCTCCGCTCCCCGATCAACCGTAAGCTGAAGCAGTGTTTTCAGTTTGTTCGCCGCAAGCAGTTCGGTCAGCGGGATTCCGGAAACCGTAGTGTACCGGGGCAGGGGAATCATCTGCTTCCCATGCGCTCCGATAACCATGGCCCGGATATCATCCGCGGTCACATTAAGTTCTTTACTTATAAGATTGGCAAAGCGGGAGGCATCAAGAAGTCCCCCCATGCCGATCACCCGAGAAGGCGGCAGCTTGCTTTCCCGCAGAATAAGATTAGTAAGGATATCCAAAGGGTTTGTGACTACCAGGATAACAGCCTCCGGACAATGGGCCATGATCCCCGCGGTTACGCCTTTCACCACTGCCGCATTTTTCTTCAGCAGATCTTCCCGGCTCATGCCCTGCTGCCGGGCCAGGCCGGCGGTGATCACCACGACTTCGGCGCCGGAGAGCGCCGCATAATTACTCGTTGCCATAACGTTTCCCGCGTTGCCGAGGATCATCCGGCTGTCTTCGAGATCAAAGGCCTTGCCCCGGGCGAAGTCGTCAGCAATATCCAGGAGAACCACATCCGCCCAACCGCTTTCAACCAGACGCTGCGTAAGTGTGCCTCCAACATTGCCGGCCCCGATTACTCCGACCTTATGCCTCATGTGGCCTCCGCATATGCCGTATCTTATCAATTATCGCATCCGTCATCTCCCGCGTACCGACCGCCGCCGGATCATTCCGATGCTCTTTAAAATCATAGGTCACCTTTTTCCCCTCGCGCATCACTTCGGCTACCGCCGCTTCCAGCAACCGGGCCGCCGCCGCCTCTCCGAGATATTCAAGCATCAAAACTCCGGACAGGATCATGGCCGTGGGATTGACCCGGTTCAACCCCTTGTACTTAGGCGCGCTGCCGTGAGTGGCCTCAAAGATCGCCCCTTTGTCACCGATGTTCGCTCCCGGCGCCACTCCCAAGCCACCGACAAGACCGGCACATAAGTCAGAGATAATATCACCGTAAAGGTTCGAAAGCACGAGAATATCATAGGCCTCGGGCCGCTGGACCAGCTGCATGCACATGTTATCCACGATCCGGTCCTCAAACTCGACACGGCCTTCATACTCCGCGGCAACCTCTCGCGCGGTTTTCAGAAACAGGCCGTCGGTATATTTCATGATGTTCGCTTTATGCACAACCGTAACTTTTTCCCGGCCGTGCTTAAGCGCGTATTCAAAAGCGTATTTAACCACCCTCCGGGTCCCGGTAATCGAGATCGGCTTGATACTTATGCCTGAATCAGGCCGGATAGTCGAACCGGTCAGAGAGGTGATCTCTTCAATAATACGAAAGGTCTCGGGCTTGTTCAGCTCAAATTCAATCCCGGCGTAAAGATCTTCGGTATTCTCCCGGATTACAACGATATCCACATTATTGTAGCGCGACCGGATTCCAGGATATGATTTACAAGGCCGAACACAGGCATAGAGATCAAACTCTTTTCGCAAAGCGACGTTTACGGAGCGAAATCCGTACCCGACCGGGGTGGTTATCGGTCCTTTTATCGCTACCTTATTTTCTCGGATCGACTCCAGGGTTTTTTCCGGCAGCAGACTCCCGGTTTCTTCAAACGTCTCCGTTCCCGCGCCTACAAAGTCAAACTCAATATCAACCCCGGTAGCCTGGATACAGCGGCATGCCGCGTCCGAGACTTCCGGCCCGATCCCGTCTCCGGGAATAAAGGAAACTTTATGCTTAGCCATTTTACACTCCATTGTTAATTACCGGCGGGATTTTAAAAAAGGAGGCAACGCGTTGTCTTCTTCAGAATTTAACCCGTTACCTGGTCTTCAGCCAGTTTTCCAGACGGTCGAGACCTTTGGCGATCTGTTCCAAACTGCTGGCAAAACTCAACCGGATAAACCTGTCATAACCAAACCCGGCCCCAGGGATAACCGCGACTCTGGCCTCCTCCAAAAGACGCGTGGCAAAGGCAGCGCTGTCCAGACCGGTTAAAGATATATCGCAGAAAACGTAAAAAGCTCCGGAGGGTTTTATCGCCGTCAATGATGACATCGCGGAGATCCGTTTCAGCATATAATCGCGCCGCCGCAGGAACTCCTCCCGCATCTGACGCACTGAATCCTTCGGTGCCTCTAAAGCGGCCAGGGCCGCCATCTGAGCAATGGAATTGGGGCAGGAGGTAGAGTGATCCTGCAGTTGAGATATCTTCTCTACCTCTTCCTGCGGGCCGGCCAGATAGCCGATGCGCCACCCGGTCATGGAATAGGCCTTGGAAACGCCGTTGACCGTAAATGTCCGCGCGAAAATCTTATCGCTCAGGGAAGCAACTGAGACATGCTCCACCTGGTCATAGACCAGCTGCTCATAGATCTCATCGCTGATCAAATACAACCCCCGGTCAACCGCGAGTTCCGCCAGTGCGGTAAGTTCAGCGCGGGAATAAACAACTCCCGTGGGATTAGAAGGTGAATTGATGATAACCGCGCGGGTCTTATCCGTTATATTCCGTTGAAGCAGATCCGGGGTCAGCTTATAACCGGTTTCCGCCCCGGTTTTGACCGTTATCGGCACTCCTTCGGACGCCAGTACCATCTGCGGATAGGAAACCCAGTAAGGACCGGGAATGATGATCTCATCACCCTGCTCACAGATTACCTGGATAATATTGAACAACGAATGCTTAGCTCCGTTGCCCACGACGATTTGGTCAAGAGAATACTCCAGGTGGTTTTCTTCCTGGAATTTTTTTTGAATCGCCTGCTTAAGCGCGGGGGCCCCGGTGGAGGGAGTATATTTCGTAAACCCATCGCGGATAGCCTTAATTGCTGCTTCTTTGATAAACTCAGGGGTATCGAAATCCGGCTCTCCGGCGCCGAAGCTACTCACATCCACGCCTTCAGCCTTGAGCCGTTTGGCCTTGGCCGTGACAGCAAGGGTCGCTGACCGGCTCAGATTCATTACCCGCCGGGACAGACTCACGCCTGTTCATCCTTCTTAAGGAATTTACGCAACCCCTTCAGGAATTTTTTACTGCCTTCCTGTCCCTCTTCCGGCGACTCCTGCCCTTCGGCAGTTTCAGTCGAAGCTTTCTCGGTCTTTCCGGCGGTTGGTTTTTTTTCAGCCTTCTTGCGTGCAGTCTTCTTCTCCGGCTTCTTCTCCTCCGGCTTGACCAGCTCGGTCAGTTCAAGCACTGCCATCTCGGCATTATCTCCGTGCCGGTTACTTAACCGGACGATCCGGGTATATCCACCGTTACGATTGGAAAACCGCGGAGAGATTTCGGTGAACAGGAACTTAACCAGATCATGGTCCGCGAGGACCCTGTACGCCTGACGACGCGCGGCCAGTGTATCCTGCTTGCCCAGGGTTATCAGTTTTTCCGCCATCCGGCGCGATTCTTTTGCCAGCGCCAGGGTAGTGGTTATCTTCTGTTCCTGCAGAATACTCTTTGCCATGTTGCGCAGCAAGGCCTTCCGGTGCGCACTCTGGCGGCTGAGTCTCTTGCTGTTCTTTCTGTGTCGCATATGATTAGCCCTTTTTCTTTAACAACTCGTCTAATTTCATTCCGAATGACAATCCCATCCCCTGCAGAATATTGTTTATCTCGGAAAGGGATTTTTTGCCGAAATTACGGTACTTGAGCATCTCGAGTTCGCTTCTGCCGACAAGGTCCCCCACAGTCTTCAGCCTGGCCTCTTTCAAACAATTCGCGCTGCGCACCGAGAGATCCAGCTCGGAAACCGGCATCTTGAGCTTCTCCATCAGCTCTTCATCGACTTCACCCTGTTCCTCCAGCACCTCTTCTTCATCAATATGCCCGAACTTCATGAAGATATCAAGATGACGCTGCGAGATATTGGCCGCGTGCAGTAACGCATCCTTAGGCTGAATACTGCCGTTGGTCCAGATCTCCAGGATCAAGCGGTCATAATCGGTTATCTGCCCGACCCGGGCGTTTTCGATATTGAAGTTTACCCGTTTTACCGGAGTAAACACCGCGTCCATATCGATAACCCCGATCGTGCTGTTCTCGTCCTTCATCTTATCGGCGGTCACGTAACCCCGCCCTCGGGTCACCGTAAGCTCCATATTCAGCTTTCCGTCTTTAGCCAGACTGGCAATATGCAGATCCGGGTTAACCACCTCCACGGTCTCATCAACGATAAGATCAGCGGCGGTCACCTCATTCTTCTTTTCGGCCTTGACGTAAATCGTCTTCGGCGTACTGCCATGCACTCTTAGAACAAGCTTTTTCAGATTAAGGATTATCTGCGTCGCGTCTTCCACCACTCCCGGGATAGTCGAGAATTCATGCAGAACCTGATCGAATTTCACCGAAGTAACCGCGGCGCCTTCAATCGAAGAAAGAAGTATGCGGCGCAGGGTATTTCCGATCGTTATTCCATATCCCCGTTCAAACGGTTCGGCGATGAATTTTCCATAAGTATCGCTCAGAGTGGCTTCGTCGCAAATAATACTCTTTGGCATTTGAAAATCTTTCCAGCGTGCTACCATATATACCTCCTTGGAACCGGCCGACAAACAGATTCCTTATTTCGAATAAAGTTCTACTATCAACTGTTCCTGTACCGGGAAGAGGACCTCATCCCGCCGCGGCAGGGCGCTCATCCGGGCCTCGAGTTTAGTCGCTTCCACTTTGAGCCAGGACGGAATCTTGCGGTCCTTGGTCATTTCCAGGTTTTCCCGTATCTGTTTCGCGAGCTTTTCTCCTTCACGCATTTGAACCGTATCCTCAACACTCACCAGAAACGAGGGGATGTTCACCTTGCGTCCGTTGACCTTTACATGACCGTAGCGCACCAACTGCCGGGCCTGAGCCGGCGATACCGCGAATCCCGAACGGTAAACCACATTATCCAAACGCCTTTCCAGCAGCTGAAGCAGGACCTCGCCGGTAATCCCCTTGGTCTGAGCCGCGGCGTGAAAATAGCGCCGGAACTGTCTCTCCAGTACACCGTAGATCCGTTTTACCTTCTGCTTTTCTCTGAGCTGCAATCCATAGTCCGACACCTTCGAACGGGACTTGCCATGCTGCCCAGGTGAATAACTGCGCTTCCCAAATGAACACTTTTCGCTATTGCAACGCGCGCCTTTAAGAAAGAGCTTCAGCCCTTCCCTGCGACAAAGCCTGCAAACTGGTCCGGTATATCTTGCCATTATTCCTCCGCTTATTCCTGACTTTACCCCTGTTACACCCTTCTTCTTTTTGGAGGCCGGCAGCCGTTGTGCGGCACGGGGGTAACATCTTTTATTAAAACGACCTGCAGACCGGCCGCCTGCAGACCGCGAATTGCCGATTCTCTTCCCGAACCGGGGCCCTTCACGTAAACCGATATCTCTTTCATCCCGGACTCTTTAGCCTTTTTCGCCGCGTTTGAAGAAGCGATCTGAGCGGCAAACGGCGTCGATTTCCGCGACCCCTTAAAACCGCTGGTACCGGAACTGGCCCAGGAAATTGCGTTACCCTGCTTATCGGTTATGGTAATTATTGTATTATTAAAGGTCGCCTGAATATGCGCGACACCCTCAGCCACATGCCTGGTAACCTTTTTCCGCTTAACCTTGCCTTTTGTCGTAGCCACGATTCCTCCTTAAATTATTTCTTTCTTCCGGCGACATTCCGGCGGGGGCCTTTCCGGGTCCGGGCATTTGTTTTCGTTCGCTGACCACGGGCCGGCAAACCACGTTTGTGCCGCATGCCCCGGTAGGTTCCGATATCCATCAGACGCTTTATGTTCTGGGAAACCTCCCGCCGCAGGTCCCCTTCGACCCGATAATCTTTTTGAATGATGGCAACGATCCGAGACACTTCATCTTCTGTCAAGTCCTTCGCCCGCCGCGTTGGTTCGATCCCGGCGGTGGAAAGAATTTTGTTGGAACGGGTACGGCCGATTCCATGAAGATAAGTAAGCGATATCTCTATCGTCTTTTCCTTGGGCAGATCAATACCTAGGATTCTTGGCACTTTGTATCCTCCTATCCCTGTTTCTGTTTATGCTTGGGATTTTTGCAGATAACCCGCACGACGTTTTTGCGCCGAATAGTCCTGCAGTTTTCGCAAATCTTTTTAACGCTTGATCTTACTTTCATTTCATTTACTCCGATAAATTATCCGCCCCCGACTGAGATCGTAAGGCGAAAGTTCCACAGTCACACCGTCTCCGGGAAGAATCCGAATAAAATGCATCCTCATCTTGCCGGAAACATGCGCGAGGACATTGTGTCCGTTTTCCAGCTCAACCCGAAACATCGCGTTGGGCAGGGTCTCAAGTATTTTTCCTTCAACCTGAATGGCCTGTTCTTTAGCCATATGCTATTATTCGGAAACAGATAAAATCTCCGCGTCGCCATCCGTCACCGCGATCGCATGTTCAAAATGCGCTGACAGGCGGCGGTCCTGGGTAACAATGGTCCACTGGTCCGGCAGCGTTTCCACGTTATACGTTCCGCTGTTCACCATCGGCTCCAGGCATAACACCATGCCTGGCTCCAGCCTCGGACCATTTCCGGGTTTACCGTAATTAGGCACTTGCGGCTCTTCATGCAGACTGGTCCCGATCCCATGCCCGACCAGTTCCCGGACAACGGAAAATCCCGCGGCCTCGACATGCGCCTGAATGCTGTGTGAAATATCCGACAGGCGGTTGCCTTTACGCGCCGCGCCGATACCGCAATAAAGCGCCTCGCGGGTCACGTCCATCAACTTTTGCGCTTCAGCCCCAGCCTTTCCCACGGAAAAGGTACGCGCCGCGTCACCATAATACCCTTCAAGCTCCACGCCCACATCCACGCCCACGATATCCCCGGTCAGCAGCAACCTTCCGCCTGGAATTCCGTGCACTACTTCCTCATTTATGGACACGCAGATATTCCCGGGATAGCCCCGATAGTTAAAGAACGCCGGCCGGCCGCCCTGCTTTTTAATAAACTCAACCGCCAGCCCATCCAGCTCTTTGGTACTTATCCCCGCCCGGAGCTCGCGTTCCATCAGGTCAAGGGTTTGGGAAACAATCCGGCATGCGTTCCTGATCTTAGTTACTTCCGCGCGCGATTTCAGAGTTATCATTTTAACCCAGCCTGAGCGAAAATATTGTCAAGCACCGCGTTTAATTCCTTAACATCCAGGTCTCCGGACACGGTCTTCAGTATCCCTTCCCGGTCGTAATAATCGATTAATTCACGGGTCTGGTTATTGTACACCTCGATCCGCGTTCTGATCGTTTCTTCGCAATCATCCTTGCGCTGATAAAGTTCTCCACCACAGTGATCACAGATACCCTCCTGCCGGGGAGGAATGTTAACAACATGAAAATTAAATCCGCAGTTACGGCAAACCCGCCGGCCCGTAAGCCGGGTCAGGATCGTCTGTTCATTGGTATCAAAATAAAGCACCATATCCGGCGGCAGTTTAAGTTCGGCCAGTGACTTATCCAGCACATGCGGATCGCCCGTCTCGCCTTGAGCAAGGG
>JAGYOO010000340.1 GCA_018399295.1 Candidatus Omnitrophota bacterium
AGATTGAGGATGTGCGGGTCGAGGCTTTGCAGTCCAAAGATCAGGTGCTGGTCAGGCCAGGGGAAAAGATACCGGTTGACGGTAAGGTCATGGAAGGGGCCTCGGAAGTAAACGAGTCGATGATCACCGGAGAATCAAAGCCCGTGGAAAAGGCGGCCGGGGCGAATGTGATTGGCGGGGCAGTCAACGCTAGCGGCTCTTTGACTGTGGAGGTGGTGAAAACCGGTAAAGAATCCTATCTGGCCCAGGTGGTAGAGCTGGTTAAAGAGGCCGGGTCCGGCAAGTCACGGGCTCAGGGACTTGCCGACCGGGCGGCGTTCTGGCTGACAATGATCGCGATTACCGTGGGTTCGCTTACGTTCATCAGCTGGATTTTTCTGGGCGAAGACCTGGTTTTCGCGGTCGAGAGGACCGTAACGGTCATGGTGATCACCTGTCCGCATGCCCTGGGGCTGGCGGTTCCTCTGGTCGTGGCAATGACCACCGCGCTTTCGGCACGAAACGGACTGTTGATCCGGAACCGTACCCGGTTTGAAGAGGCCAGAAACCTGGATGTGATCGTCTTTGACAAAACCGGGACCCTTACCCGGGGTGAGTTCGGGGTCACGGATATAGTTGTTTTGGGAGACTGGAATCAAGAGGAGCTTCTGGTGCGGGCCGCGTCCCTTGAAAGTCATTCTGAACATACGATCGCCCAAGGGATCGTGAACAAAGCCAGAGAAAACGGATTGGAGCTGCCGCCGGCACAGCAGTTTGGATCCATAGCCGGTAAAGGTGCCAGGGCTGTGGTTGAAGGAAAGGATCTTTCTGTCGGCAACCAGCGGCTGGTTGAAGAGTTAAATGCCGCCAATCAGAAGGCGATTGACCAGTCGGACCGTCTGACCCGGGAGGGAAAGACGGCGATATTCGTTGTCTCGTCAAACCGGGTCCAGGGGATTGTCGGTCTGTCGGATATTATCCGGCCTGAATCCAAAGAGGCGATAAGACGGCTGAAAAAGCTGGGATACGAGGTGGCCATGATCACCGGAGACAATCCGCAGACCGCCGGATACGTAGCCGGGGAATTGGGGATGGATATCTATTTCGCGGAGGTGCTTCCGGATAAAAAGTCCGAAAAAATAAAAGAGCTTCAGGCGCAAGGGAAGAAGACGGCAATGGTCGGTGACGGGGTCAATGACGCTCCGGCCCTGGCTCAGGCTGATGTGGGAATCGCCATCGGAGCGGGAACGGATGTGGCCGTGGAAACCGCGGATATTGTTCTGGTTGATAACGATCCGCGCAGCGTGGTCGATGCCATAAACCTCTCTCGGATAACACGGCGGAAAACAGTGCAGAATCTGGCCTGGGCCACGGGTTACAACATTATCGCGATTCCGCTTGCCGCTGGAGTGCTTTACCGTTATGGATTTATCCTTCCGCCGGCAGCCGGAGCGCTGGTCATGTCATTGAGTACGGTCATCGTCGCGATAAACGCCCGGTTGATTAAATTTAACAGGATCGGTTAATTAAAACTAAGTTCAGGAAAGAGATATGGTGAAATTTAAAACAAATACAGGAAGACTTCGGTTCAGAATGATCGTGCCGGCGTATCCGGCGTTTAACATCTATTCTCGTATTGCCCATAAAACAACTGCTC
>JAGYOO010000341.1 GCA_018399295.1 Candidatus Omnitrophota bacterium
CCTTAAACAGCTGCGCCAGGTACTTGTCCGAGAATCCCCACTGCTTCGCTTTCAGCAGTGTTTTATCATCCAGTTTTTCCCAGCCGATCGCCAGCAATTCGGTCTCCAAGCCGACAAGATCTTTCATCTCATTAAGGAAATAACGTCCGATACGAGTCAGCTTATGCAGTTCTTCAATCCCGATCCCTTCGCGCAGGGCCTCATAGATAAGAAAAATACGTTCACTGGTAGGAACTGCCAGCTTTTCACGCAACTGCTCCAAAGACAGTTCGGGAAATGTCCCCAGCCCGGAACGGCCGATCTCCAGCGACCGGATCGATTTCTGAAACGATTCCTTAAACGTTTTCCCGATACTCATCACCTCGCCCACGGCCTTCATCTGAGTGCCAAGAACGTCTTTGGCCTGGGGAAACTTTTCAAACGCCCAGCGCGCGAACTTAACGACAATATATTCGCCGCCCGGCTGATATTTCTCCAGCGTCCCTTCTTTCCAGTAGGGCAGTTCATCCAGCGTAAGCCCGGCAGCCAGCTTAGTAGAAATGCGTGCGATCGGAAACCCGGTGGCCTTGGAGGCAAGCGCGGAAGAACGCGATGTACGCGGATTTATCTCAATAACCACCACCCGGCCGGTTTCCGGATTATGGGCCAGCTGGACATTCGTCCCTCCGGTCACGCCGATGGCCTCCACAATCCGATAAGACATTTCCTGCAACCTTGCCTGCAGCTCCTTGGAAACCGTTAACATCGGCGCGGCGCAGAAGCTATCACCGGTATGAACGCCCATGGCGTCGATATTTTCAATAAAACAAACCGTGATCATCTGATTCTTTATATCCCGGACTACTTCCAGCTCCAGCTCCTCCCAACCCAGAACCGATTCCTCTACCAGCACCTGATGCACAAGACTCGCGGCCAGACCGCGGGTAGTGATCACGCGCAGTTCTTCCACATTATAAGCAATACCGCCTCCGGTCCCGCCCAGAGTATACGCTGGGCGCAAAACCACCGGGTATCCGAGATCATCGGCAATAACCTCGGCTTCTTCCACGGTATGGCAAGGTTCGGACCGGGGAACCGGGATATCCAGCTTTCGCATGGCCTCTTTAAACGCGATACGATCCTCACCTCTTTCGATCGCTTCGGCTTTGATACCGATGATCTCCACGTTATATTTTTTAAGAATACCAGACTCATTAAGCTTAGAAGACAGATTAAGTCCGGTCTGCCCGCCAAGGTTCGGCAGCAGGGCATCCGGCTGTTCCCGCTCAATGATCCGCTCCAAACTCTCCAGGGTCAAAGGCTCGATATATGTCTTGTCCGCGGTCTTCGGATCGGTCATGATCGTGGCAGGATTGGAATTAACCAGCACCACCTCATACCCTTCTTCTTTCAGCGCCTTGCAGGCCTGAGTTCCGGAATAGTCAAATTCACAGGCCTGACCGATGATGATCGGTCCGGAGCCGATAATGAGGATCTTTTTAATGTCCGTTCTTTTAGGCATAAGTATGTTCTCCGTTTTCGATCAGATAGTCCTGAATAGATTTCACTGAAATCCCTTTTTGCCGCATTGCCTCCATGCCGTTGACAGCGGCCTGGGCGCCCTGAATAGTCGTAATGCA
>JAGYOO010000342.1 GCA_018399295.1 Candidatus Omnitrophota bacterium
GCGCTGAAGCGCTGCTATGAGCTATGTGCTGTGTGCTATGGACGCTTCGCTTAGCATCTTAGTCTTGCGCTTCGCGCCGTGCCTGCCCGGCAGGCAGAAAGCTAGCATTTTTAATCAATTCCTGCCTACCGGCAGGCAGGTAATCATTTTAAAATCAGGTTAATCAAATTTTGGTTTTAATCTGTGTAATCTGTTAGAAATCTGTGCCTGCCTGCCGGTAGGCAGGTAATCAAATTTTAATTTTTTCTCTGTGTTCTCTGTGGTTAAATCTTTTTGTTTTTTTGGTCATTTCCTGCAGAAGGCGAGCTCAGGTACTCATCCATAAATCCCGCCGCTTTGCGTCCTTCGTCGATGGCCCAGACGATGAGCGACTGTCCGCGCCGGAGATCACCGGCCGCGAACACCCCGGAAACCGCGGTCATGAAGCTTTCATTTGTTTTAACATTACCGCGCGCGTCAAACTCCAGCTTCAGGTCGGTCAGCAGACCGGCATGTTCAGGATGGACAAATCCCACGGCCAGGATCACCAGATCGGCATCCAGCGTAAATCCGCTGTCCGGGACTTCCCGCATCCCGGATCGGGTAAACTCAACCCTTACGCATTCGATCTTTTGCACTCTTCCCTTATCTCCGACAAACCTTTTAGTCAGAACCGTCCACTCTCTTTTTCCGCCTTCTTCATGGCTGGTCGATGTCTTAAGCAGCAGAGGATAACAGGGCCAGGCATATTCTTCGGTCCGGTATCTCGGAGGACAGGGCAGAAGCTCGATCTGGATTATCTCCATTGCCCCCTGCCGCACGGCCACTCCCACGCAGTCCGCTCCGGTATCCCCGCCGCCGATTATCACTACCCTCCGGCCCGCGGCACTCCCCCCGGTTTCCCGCGTGTTACCTCTGGCCCGAACATTCGCGTCCATAAGAAAATCCATGGCAAAAACTATTCCTTTCAGCTCCCGACCGGGAACAGTAAGGTCCCGCGGCTGACGCGAACCGCCTGTAAGACACAACGCGTCATAATCTTTCAGCAGTTCTTTTGCCGGCAAGTCGACCCCCGCGTTGATTCCGGTCTTAAACGCTATGCCTTCCGCACGCAACAATTCGATCCGTCGGTCGATTACGCTCTTTTCAAGTTTAAAATCCGGGATTCCGTAGCGGAGAATTCCTCCGGCATGATCGTCTTTCTCAAACACCGTTACAAAGTGTCCGGCCCGGTTCAGCTGGTCGGCGCAGGATAGTCCGGCCGGTCCGCTGCCGATAACCGCTGTCTTTTTGTCTGTACGTTTTTCCGGAATCCGAGGCTTTATCAGACCGTTCGAAAACGCGTATTCGATTATCGCCAGCTCATTTTCTCTGACTGTTACCGGATCGTCTCCCACTCCGAGCACACAGGAATATTCGCACAAGGCCGGACAGAGTCTGCCGGTTATTTCCGGCAGGTTATTCGTCTGGCTCAGAAGTTCATAAGCCCGACCCCACTGCCCGCTGCTGATTAGGCTATTCCACTCCGGGATAAGATTCCCCAACGGGCAGGCCCAGTGACAGAAAGGAGTGCCGCAATCCATGCAGCGAAGGGCCTGTTCCCGCGTAACCCCTTCTTCCCGAAGAATTGATACCGG
>JAGYOO010000343.1 GCA_018399295.1 Candidatus Omnitrophota bacterium
AGCTGTATATCGATCTTAAGGCGGACCCGACGGCTGTAGAGAAGTATTACGATAAGCTAAATCCGTTCTGGCAGAAGATGATTGACCGGGCGCGAAACCTGGACCCGCGGTTGCAGAGTATTGCGGATGAGATCAGCGGGGCGTATAAGAATCTGGGAAGCCTGGCCATGGAGGCCGGGGTTATCAAGAGCCTGATCGATGAGGGGTATACGTCGCGCGTCTGGGAGCCGAAGAAGCAGTCAGACGTTCGGTTCAGCAACCGGGTAAGGGCCAAGTTCCGCAAGACTACGCCACACGCAAAGCAGCGGACGTTTAAGACAATCGCGGAAGGGCTGGCTGCCGGCTGGAAGCTGAAGGTTCAGGGGGTTACACCAAACCTGAAACTGTACGGGGAGGATGTTTACTCTGCAATCTTCGACAAGCAGTTTCTCCGGACCGGGCTGGCCCTTAAGACTGCGGACGGGGATCCGGTGTTTTCCACGCTGCAGCTTGACGGTTATGATGAGATTCATCACCCGAATTTCAAGGTCTGGAAGTGGACCGGGGAGATTGTGGGGGCGGAGGAGATAAACGTCCGCGCGAAAAATGTCCGGATAACTCCGGAAGGGCAGGTCTTAGAGTCTAAGGCGGTCTACGCGCCGAAGCAGTTTGCTCACATTCTCAACAATGTACTGGGCCGGTCGGCAATCCGGGAGATCCCGGTTGGAAACGCGGTGTTAAAAGTAAATGCCCGGATGAAGGCCTTTATCCTTCAGGGGACATTCTTCCATTATGTAGCATTTACCCGGTCTTATCTGGGCGGGGCGAAGATAAACAACTGGAAAGCGATTAGTCCGATCCATGCCTATAAAGAGGGCCTTAAGGCTATCCACACGCTGAATCCGGCGCTGGATGTGCTTATCCGCAACGGTCTAACCTTGGGGGTAAAGTCGGATTTTGATGATTTTGTCAAGGAGAACAGCAACTGGTTTACCCGCTGGCAAGAGGCCTGGCTGCGGAATATGTTTGATATTTACGGGGCCGGGCTGAAGGCCAAGGCTGCGTTAGAAGAATATCAGCATCAGCTTAAGGCGTACCCGAACGAGGATCCGGATAAACTCGCCGCGCAGGTAGCCGAACTGCTGAACAACGATTTTGGCGGCTTAAACCTGGCCCGGATGGGCCGGAATCCCACAGGGCAGGATGTGCTGCGGTTGGCTCTGCTGGCGTCGGACTGGACCGAATCTAACTTCCGGACGATCCCGCAGGCCGTGCCCGTGCATAAGATCCCGCGCGCGCTGGGGAAGGCTGCCGGCGGCGACGGCAAGGGCGGGTTAAAGTATGCCAAGGACGCATGGAAAGAAGGCGGCACGGCCCGGAAGTTCTGGTATCGAGTTATTCTCCGCGGTTTTCTGGCCATGGAGCTGCTTAATTTTATCATTAACCGGGAACACCTTTGGGAGAACGACAAGGGCCACAAGACCGAGGTCAACCTTACGCCGATTATGCGGAAGCTGGGCTATACCGGGGAGCAGGAGCTATATCTGCCCTTGATGGGCCATTTGCTGGATCCGGTGAAGATGTTCCAGAGGCCGGGAAAGTTTATCCTGCATAAAAGCTCTGTCTTAGTGAACCGG
>JAGYOO010000344.1 GCA_018399295.1 Candidatus Omnitrophota bacterium
CTATTCCCGGGTAAGGACACTGGGAGCGATTGGAAGAAGTGATGTCTGTATTTGTCTGATGGACGCCTCCGAGGGTATCCGGCGGGATGATCTTCATATCTTTGAACTTATAAAAGATTCCCGAAAATGCTGTGTTCTGGCAGTGAATAAAATCGATCTGGTGCGGTTCACTGAGAA
Source organism: Candidatus Omnitrophota bacterium (assembly GCA_018399295.1). GTDB lineage: Bacteria > Omnitrophota > Gorgyraeia > B26-G9 > B26-G9 > M55B170. The sequence goes on from JAGYOO010000344.1 coordinate 178, forward strand.
GGAATGCCGGACCAGAATATCGGAAAAAGCCAGATTTATGGATTACGCCGACTGCGTTCTCTGCTCGGCAAAAGAAGGTGATAATCTTAAAGGCGTGATCAGGGGCGTCCTGGGGGCCTTTGAAAGCGGGAAAAAACACATTCCGCAAAGCGAGCTGGGTAAGTTTCTGATGGAGCTGCATCAGCGGCTGCCTCTGCCGTCGGTTCCGTTGCTGAAGGTATCTTTTTTGACGCAGACCGGAACTCAGCCGCCCACGTTCGTCGTGTTTATTAATCGTCCCGATCAGCTTCGTGATTCGTTTGTTCGGTTTCTGGAAAAGGAGCTGCGCGGCCGGTATGGTTTTAGAGGTACTCCGATAAAACTTGTTTTTCGGAAAAAGAAATCAAAGAGGAGGGAAGGATGATTGTTCTGCTGCTTAAGGCAGCCCTTGGTTTCCTTCTGGGCACTTTTCCCGCGGCCTATCTCTGCGCTCAGGTCCGGGGGGTCGATATCCGGGAACATGGCAGCGGTAATGTCGGGGCCACCAATGCCTTAAGAGTGCTGGGAAAACGTGAGGGGCTGATAGTCCTGCTGGTCGACATGGGCAAGGGGTTTGCCGCGGTTACGCTGATCGCTGGAATCGGAGCGGATGCGGGGGGGGCAATTAGTCCGCAGTGGCAGCAGGCTGTGTGCGGAATAGCCGCGGTGCTTGGCCATGTTTTCAATCCTTTTCTCGGGTTTCGCGGCGGCAAGGGGGTTGCTACCGGGGCTGGCGTAATCGCCGGAACAGTACCTCTGGCCCTTGGATTTGGTCTGGCTGTATTTTTAATCGTGTTCGGGATAACCCGGTATGTCTCCGTGGGGTCGCTCATGGTGAGCGTGTTGATCCCGTTTTTTCTTTTGATGATCGGCACTGATTATTCATTTTTGCTGATGAGCGCGGTGTTATGCGTGATCATCGTCGTGATGCATCGAAAGAATATTCAGGGGTTATTGAACGGCCGGGAAGGAAAGTTGAAGCGAAAGTCATGAAAATTTCAATTATCGGAGACGGCGGTTGGGGGACGGCGCTCGCCCTGTTGGGGGTGCAAAACGGGCACGATGTCCGGTTGTGGGGAGCATTCCCCGAATATATCGCGGAGATGAATCAGAGCCGGGAAAATAAAAAGTTCCTGCCCGGAGTAATCCTGCCGCCGAAGCTTAATCTGATCTCAGATATGAACGAGGCGCTGGAAAAGCCGGAGCTGCTTATAATTGCCGTGCCGTCAAAGTTCATGCCCGCGGTACTTAAAAAGATGAAGAAGCGCGTTACCAGAAAGACTGAAGTTTTAAGTGTTACCAAGGGATTTGAGAGAAGCAGCGGTAACCGGATATCCCGGTTTATTTCCGATGAACTTGAAATCCCTGAGCCGGTTGTGCTTTCCGGTCCGAATATTGCCGATGAGGTCGC
>JAGYOO010000345.1 GCA_018399295.1 Candidatus Omnitrophota bacterium
CCATCGTACAGCCCTGCCCGATCGTTCCGTCAAACGTAATCTGAGTTCCTTCGGCCATGTTCGCGGGAGTGATCTTCACCGTGTCTCCGGCCGCGCCTTCGACTTTAATGCAGAAGATCTTGATCTGCCCGGCCGTGCCGTCGGCCAAAGTCACGTTATCCAGATCTGCGTCGCCGTTTGTGGTGATTATCGTTGTCAGCGAGTTCAGCGAGGCCGCTACTCCGGCTGAAGTTGCGGTTACTGCATCTGTTCCGCCGATGAACGCTCCGCCGATCGTCATGTTCCGGGTCGTAGTCACGTCCCCGTTGGTCCCCACGGTCAATTTAGCAACCATCGCCCCGGAAGTGTCATTCTCAAGGGTGAAGGTATTGTCGGCCTGGTTGGAAACAAGCTGCCAATCATCGCCGTTGTCATCGCTCTGATCGGCCGACAGCTTCAGGATCGCGTCCTTAGACTCGAACCCGGTGATCAATACCGTGGTATGCTCATCGTTAGAAAGAAACTCAAACACATCGTCCGTCGTGCGCGATAAGGTATCGTCACCAATAATCAACGACGTTACCGTGGTCGCCCCGGCTGAAAGCGTTCCGGTTGTGCTGAGATTTTCATTATCAAACGATATCGCGCCACTGGCCGCGGTGATCTTGCCGTTACAGCCGACAAAGTTGATAAGCGGCTGATTGGCGGCCGTGGAGATCTGAATATAATCGTCCACGTCGTTGTTCGTCATGAAGTCCACAGTCCCGTCAGTCGCGTCGGTCAGGGCAAAGATCACTCCGCCGTCGCTCATATCCAGGGACAGATCGTTACCGGTAAACGACATGGTCAGGGTATCGCTGTTTTCAACCAGAGTCACGGCATTGTTCACGGCATTAGCCAGAACCGCACCGTTCTCCAGAGTCGCCGAGTCCCCGGTAAATGCACCAGTAATGACCAGATTGCCGTTGTCATAGAGCTTAATACTGCCGGCTCCGTCAATCGGCTGGACATAGGTTCCTTCATCCTCCATGGGAGTAGACAGCGAACTTACACCAGTGATCGCCACTCCGCCCAGGGTGAGGGTGTCCGCGTAGACATTGGCCACTTCCTTACCCGAAGCACCAACGTCATACAGCGAGTCGTCGGCCGGGATCAAGTCACCGTCATCAATGTACCAGCGGTAACTCTCAGCCGTCCCCGGTCCGCCCAGGGCTGCTTCCAGATCTCCCGCAAAGGCCGGAATGTTCCCCATAAAGAGAAGCACTCCCAGCACAAGCGCGAGCAGTCTTAGCATTGATTTATTCATCTTCGTTCCTCTCCTTACTTCAGGTTCTTAGTCTTAGCTGCCTTTGCCTTCTTTTCCTCTAACGCGATCCGGGCGGTCTCTTTCTTGGCGGCAAAGTCCTTGCTGAGGATAATCCCCTGCCTTGTTTTCGGGTCATACCCGACAAGGCGCCGTTCCTCTTGGAACTTCTCCAGCTGGTCTTTGGTCATGTTGGAAACAACCTCCCGGTCGGCGGCCTTGGGTTCAAGAGCCTTCTTCTCCCGTTCCGCGGCCTCCCGCTGGAACTTCTCCAGAACCGTCTCCGGACCGACAGCACGGGAATCGAAAAGCTCCTGATT
>JAGYOO010000346.1 GCA_018399295.1 Candidatus Omnitrophota bacterium
GCCACGCTGCCGAAGAGTTCAACGGCATAGGCGAAGTTCTTTTTTTTTAGCGCGGACAGCCCTTTTTCATAAAGCAGGGTTTGTTCTGAAGAAAGTTCATTTATATTCATTGGTTGTTATTGTAGAATAAAGAGGCGGAAAAGACAAGGCGCTCTGTAAAGTGCCAAAAGAATACTGATCGTTTGTTTTTGAATTCAACCCAATCTTCTGCTTATGAATATTGTTTTTTTCGGGTCATCGGATTTTGCCGTGCCGAGTCTGGCGGCTCTGACAAAGGAGCACCGGATCCTGCGCGTGGTGACGCAGCCGGACCGGCCAAAGGGCCGGCGGCCGAAGCCGGCGGAAACTCCGGTAAAACACTATGCTCTGGAACATGAGCTTCCGATATACCAGCCGGTCAATGCGAATGACGAAGAGTCAGTGGCCCTGCTGAAGGTCCTGGAAGCGGACATGTTCGTGGTGGTAAGCTTTGGTCAGATCCTCAGCCGGATGGTACTGGATATTCCCCGGCTGTTTTGCGTGAATCTTCATTCCTCGCTGCTGCCCCGCTGGCGGGGGGCGGCACCGATCAACTGGGCGATTATCTGCGGCGATACTGTTGCCGGGGTTACCGTGATCCGGATGAACGAGCGGATGGATGCTGGAGATATAATCCTGCAAGCAGAGACGTCTGTTTCTTCCGACGATGACGCGGTTTCTCTGAAAAACAGGCTGGCGGCCATGGGCAGCGAAGAGCTGCTGAAGACCCTGGATCTGGCAAAGCGTGATAAGATCCGGTTTCAGCCGCAGGATAAGAGCCGGGTAAGCGTGGCCCGGAAATTGACAAAGTCCGACGGATTAATCGACTGGTATGAACAAGCTGTTTGCGTGTATAATAAGGTGCGGGGAATGCTTCCCTGGCCCTGCGCCTATACCCGATATCAAGGGAAGGGACTTAAGGTGCTGAAGGCGTCGGTCCGGCCGGAGGAAGCGGAAGTGTTCTGTCCGGGCACAGTGGTTGAGGTCCAGAAACGGCAAGGTGTTGTGATCGCGGCCGGAAGCGGCCGTGAGCGGCTGTTGATAGAGACGATCCAGCCGGAAGGTAAAAAGCCGATGACGGCGTATGATTTCGTGCTGGGACACCGGTTGCAGGAGCGCGACCGGTTCGAGTGATAAACGGAGAAGATTAGATGCCGGAACTGCGGAAGGATCCATTAGTGCGGCGCTGGGTGATTATCGCCACGGAGAGGGCGAAGCGGCCGGACGATTTTAAGGTCGAGCACACGTTGTCTTCACTTGCCGAAGAGAAGGAATGCCCCTTTTGTCCGGGCCGGGAACATCTTCTGCCCCCGGAAATTTATTCGCAGCGCGATCCCGTCAGCAATGCCTGGCAGGTTCGGGTCGTATCCAGTAAAGTCCCGCTGCTGCAGATCGAAGGCGATCTCGGGCGCCGCGGGCACGGTATGTACGATCTGATGAACGGGATCGGAGCGCACGAGACGATTATCGATACTCCGGATCATATCCCGAGCATGGCCGATCTCAGTGAAGAGCAGATCGGCCGCGTTTTTGCCGCCTACCGGCAACGTATGGAAGACCTGGAGGGTGA
>JAGYOO010000347.1 GCA_018399295.1 Candidatus Omnitrophota bacterium
CAGCCGCGCCCCGAACGTGTCCAGCTTGCGCAGATGTTCATCAACCGGCACTCCGTATTCAATCATTGCGGCATCGACTTTCCGCTGAAGATATTGATTCAGCACACCGGTAAGCCTTAACAGAGATTCCCCCTGGGGCTTTTGCTGCCCGTTACGCCAGCGGGAAACCTGATCCGGACCGATACCGATCTTTTCCGCCGCGGCCTGATTCTCCAGTCCGGCGGCAACAAGCAGAAAATCAATCCTCTGACTGGAGCGGTTAAGCGATCTTAAATAAGCCGTCTGCAGGCTCTCCATTCCCAGAGAGGCTGAAAATAAAGTTTTCGGGCTTTTCGCTTCCAGCACTATTTTTACTATCCGGGAAAAAACATCAAACGAACGAATCGCGACTAATTCCTCCCGCGTATCTTCGTAAAGATTAACCAGATCCTCCTGAGTTATAATTCTCCCCTCATAAGCGGATAATCGGCCTCTAATCTCATCAATCTCAATCTCCAGATAATCCTGAACCGCCTCTTCCGGCGCCCCCATCTCCCGGTCCCGGGCATCCACGATCTCTTCCACATCCGGATCAAGCAGCGTCAGTATATGCCGAAGCACAAACTTTTTCTGTTTCCCAACACCAGTCGGATTCTGCAGATATAATTCCATGGTTTTTAAAAAACCCTGCTGTTCGGCAACAGACTGGCTATAAGCGGACATGACAGAAGGATTATGCTGGAACAGCTCTTCAGCTATCTGTTCAATCCGGGGCTCGATTAGGCCAAGAGCATCAGTCAATGTATATTGCGCGAGCGGCCAGAATTCGGAAAGACGGATGAGAGCGCCGGAATCATCCTGAAGCATCAGCGTTGTCTTTCCCAGCACCCGGTCAGCTGCCAACGCCCCCAGCATCTGCCGGACAGTCTCCTCTTCGTTTTCCGTCTCAGACAGGGGATATTGATTGTGATAATATTGGAGAAGCCGGGAAAACCGGGGAAAATCCTTCAACCGATCCCGCGCCAGACTTGCCGCCGGAAATCGGGGAACTGTCTTTCCCTTGCCGATAATCCCCTGTTCCAGTAGCAGCAACTCCCGCTGAATACGCAGATTCAAGATCACGTATCTCTTGCAATCTTCCCGATCTAAAAGCCCCTCTGAGTCAAGAAGTTCAAGCAGTCGCGCAAACAGGGCAGGAGATTTGATAACATGGTCCGCCCCCCATTCATCCAGCCAGCCGATACCCGTCTGCTGGAATGTTTTTCTCAGGAGCTCAGAAGACTCTCCGGTTTTGAACCGCTCCTGTTCATAATTCAACAACCCGTTCCACTGTTTTTGCGGCAGGCTGAACCGGATCACGTGTTTCGATATCTGAGTCTTCATCCGCTCTTTAGATCTCAGAATTCTCCTCGCACCAATAGTTTGATTGTCGAATACCCTGATCATATCCTTTGCCTCCATTCCCAGTGGAGCCGACAACTTATCCGCGCCAAAAGCCAAGGACGCGAATATCAGGCATTGGATCAATACCGAAAAGATAAGTAGATTTTTTTTCATAATTTAAATAAAGAGTATGAGTTGAGCAATATTAAAAAGTAAAAAAGTAT
>JAGYOO010000348.1 GCA_018399295.1 Candidatus Omnitrophota bacterium
TGTTCGCTGGAGTAGGATGTATAGTTATATTTTAAGATCATTCTTTATTCCTTCCTGAAATTCTATTCTGTTACTCCAAGTGAAGGCTTTGCCTGAACGGCCTCCAGTGAGCAAAGCGAACGTGCTCCGAGCTCCAGTGAGCGTAGCGAGCGTGCTAAGCGGCGCGCGCAGCCAAGCGCGCCGCGCTACTTCCTCGGCAGATGGTCCAGCCGGAGTACGGCCTGGGCCGAGCCTACGGGGACGTCGAGATTTATGGTCAGCGGGATCCGGCGTCTGCCCAGACTGAACCACATCTTCAGGCTTCCCGGCGTATCCAGCTCATCGTCAAACTGGCGTTCAGATTCAGGCGTGGGTTTTACCTGAAACGCGGGATAAGAGCCAGCCGGCACCTTCAGCATCCGCTGACCGATAACGGCCAGCTCCACCGGATAGTTTTCATCTCCACCCTGAATAAGCATCTTTATCGGCTCGCTGAAATCCACATCATTGAACCGGAAGAAGAAAAAAATCCCCAGCGGGTCGAGGATCTCCGGCCCGATCTCCACGTAATGTGATTCTTTGTTATCTTCCGAGTAGGCCATGTTCCGTTCAAAATCATAGTAAGTGCGCTTGAAGGAGTACTTATGGCGGACCTGTGTCTCCGACTCATGCATTATCGGCCGCAGGGTCTTGGCATCGTAATAGGTCTCCGCCTCGCCCTTTACCTGATAGAGAAAAGAGAATATCTTGTTGGTCTCGGCATGGAGCACGACATGGTAAGCCGGCCGGCCATAGATACTGGTTTTGTTTTTTGTGCTCAGGGTCGCGGTTCCCACATCCAGCCCCAGCCAGCGCACATTATAGATAAGGGTCTCTCCGGGAAAAAATTCTTCAGTCGGCTCGACCACCTGCTCGCTCATTTCCGTGAGCGGTATTGTGGGGATGTATCGCCGGGGCCGGAACAGCCCGCAACCGTTAAGCGTAAGCAGACAGAGAATGGCAATAAAAGCGATTTTTGTTTTATGGGGAGTGATCCAGCGAAGAAAAAGTCTTGTCATAGGCTCCCTCTGGTTTCTATTTAAGATTCAGAAGTTCTTTAACCGCGATAAATACTTCATCCACACTGACCGCCTTCATGCAGCGAATATCCGCGCAGGCCTCATTATAACACGGCACCGGACAACCGACATCCTTGTGCAGCACTCTGGCCTTGCCGCTTCCCGCCGGTCCGGTAAAATGAGGCGACGTCGGTCCGAACACCGTTACCAGCGGAACTCCGCAGGCCGCGGCAATATGCATCGGCCCGGAGTCGTTCGCTATCACGCAGCTGCTGTGACACATCAGGGCCGCGGTCTCCGGCAGGCTGGTCTTGCCGGCGAATATCAGCGGCTTATTACGGCTCAGATCAGCGATCTTTTTCGCAAGGGGGATGTCTTTTTCCGCCCCGGTAATCACTGTCCTGATCTTTATCGCTCCCAGTCGGTCGGCCAAAGCCGCGTAATTTTCCCAGGGCCAGCGTTTTTTATCCCAGTTCCCTCCGGGATTCAGCACTACGAACTTTTCTTCCGCGGCCAGCCCGTTATCCCGCAGTAGCTTTGCGACA
>JAGYOO010000349.1 GCA_018399295.1 Candidatus Omnitrophota bacterium
ACCGTGAGGACGCCGCGAACGTCGGGTACCTCGACCTGCCCGCCTCGGCCCTGAACGCCGGCGGGATCACGACCCGCTCACAGTTCGCCGACATCGTCAACCGCGTCGGCATCGCCTACGACGGCGGCCAGGTCCGCGTATCAGACGCCGAGGCCCTGCTTGCTGAAAATTATGACGTGACCGAAATCTCCGACGGCTCCGCCTTCCCGGATTCCAATGAGTATGGCCTGAGTCTGCGTCTGATCCGGTCGGAATCGCATGTCACGGTAAGAATCAAGTCTGTCTATACAGGGTCCACTTTATTTTACAAAACTTCCTCCCTTGCCCGGCCGGCAGCAGAGGCCGAATCTGTTGAACAGGCGGTTGAACCGGCTTCTGAAAAGCCCCGTAAAACCCATCCGCGTCCAATGGAGCAAGCGTCCGGCGACTCTGGTGCTGAACATGAAGTAAAAGCATCGCCGGCGCCTGTTACCTCCGCTGAGCCGGAAGATACATTCCGTGCCAGTATTCCGGAACCGAAACAGCTCGAGTTTGCTGAAGCCGATGACCGGCGTGATAGAAGAATGCGGCTCCAGGAGGGGTTCCAGAGAATCGTGGCCGCAGAACTAAACGGGAAGGCTCCGAAAGAACTTGTTATGCTTAACCAGGACGGCTTATTTGTTTTCTCCTTCAGCAAAGACGGTCTGACGCGACTTGGCGCTTATCCCTTCAGGGATCCGGATCTGATCGGGCTGTACCTGCATGCGATGGACCTGACCGAAGACGGGACCGAGGAGATTTTTGCCACCTGCGCCAGAAAGATTGAGTATCTGGAATCCAGGGACAGCAAGATCTGTTCATTTGCCCTGGACTGGCAACAGAATAAGCTGACCGCCATGTCCGAAGACATCCCGTTTTATTTGAGGGTGGCTCATGAGCCTGGAGGGGGAGAAATCCTGTTGGGCCAGCTAAAAGAAGGGGCGGAGCAATACTCCGGTCCTTTTTTCACGGTCAGCTGGAATAAAGACGCCGGAATCCTGAGCCGGGGACCGGATTACGATCCGGCTGCCAATATTCATTCCCTGTACCAGTTTATATTCGCCTCCGGAAAAGGAGACAAGATATTGATTCTGGAGCCGCAAGGCCATGTTTCGCTTTATCAGATGCCGGCGGAGCGCCTTCTGGACATGAGCGATGTCGGCTTTGGCAGGTATAGAGAGATTGCCTATCCTGTGAGACTGGCGGAGAAAACCTATCGGGGCGGCTTTGATGAAGAGATAAGCAGTAAAGAGGTTTTTGCCCAAAGACAGTTTGTGTTGAAAAAGGAGTTTCAAAACCAGTGTTTTTTAATAAAAAAGGGCAGAACCAGGGAAGGGGTTACAGGCAAATTAATGAACTATATCCGTCCCCAAAACGCTATGGACAGTATTGCGGCCATTCAGTGCAGCTCAAACGACGTCTACCAGAGCTGGGAATCCGAAGGGATCCCCCGGGATATCATCGACTTTGATTTTTTCCGGATTGACGGCCAGGACAAACTGCTAGCCCTGGTAAGGGACGACCAG
>JAGYOO010000035.1 GCA_018399295.1 Candidatus Omnitrophota bacterium
GCTCTACAATTCCACGTCGCTTCCCGAAGCAAAAATGCAGCGCCTGGCTGAAATAGCTCTCTATCTGAATGAAATGCTGGAATTTAAATTTTTTGGCATGGTTTGTGTTTATCAAATTTAAACATCTATTTAGTTTCAAAAGAAATTTAAAAGTATTATGTTGAGGTTAGTAGATCAAAAAGGAGGTTCTGGATGAAGAGAATAATTGTTGTTTTTGGTTTGTTGACTCTGTTGGTTTTTCCTCAGGCTCATGCGTTCGCGGCCCTATCATTCTATGATGGACAGGTGATAGGGGAATGGCTTAACGCGTCGAACCCCATTGTTTCTTGGACGTTTGATCTTAACAATGATTACATCCGGGCTGGAATCCTCGATTTTACTCCTCGTGAGATTGGACTGGAAGATGATATTCTGAGCGCGAAGCTGGAGATCTCGTTGTATGACGATCTGGATATCTGTCAGCAGGAGTGGGCGAAGGTCTATGTGGATCAGGTGTATCAGAGTAAGTTTGAAGTTGATGCCGGACTGAAGATTTTTGATGTTACATCTTATCTGACAACGGATCATATGCTAAACGTGAAGATTGAACGGGTCTCAGGAGATTTTGGGGTATTTCAGTCATCTTTGTTCGGATGCTACCAGGACAACAATGTACCGGTTCCTGAACCAGCGTCAATGCTGCTGCTTGGCCCGGCTCTTATCGGACTTGCCGGACTAAAAAGAAGATGCGGAAAGTAAGACCTATTATTAGTAATTTCAGAGGGGTCTGGAAATTTTTCAGACCCCTCTGAAAATTTCAACAGCATGTATATTTTTTTCAACACTTAATTCTCCCATAAAGAATAGCAGACACATAATTTAAAAATGATTGTTATTAAATTTACTTAAAAAAGATTTTTAAATTATGGTTTTAACTTGAGGTATGTTAAGAATGTTTTTTTTTAGCTGACCGGGTAGGGAGGAGCCAGGGGGTGGCATACTTAATGCTTTAATGATTCCTCAATAATCGAACTTATAATAATTAACTTAAAAAATTAAAGAAAATGAATAAAAAAGCCAAGGTAAACATCAGGATTTTTGTCATCGCGCTTTTAGCGTATTCATTGTTTATGATTCCGAACGTTTTGGCTATGTCGGCTAAAGAGGTTTTGGCCTTGCAGCCGTATGGCTTTCTGAGCTTTATCCTGGCCGTCGGTGGTCTGGTGGTGCGTTTTGTCCGGGGAAAGTTTCCGATGTTTAAACGTTTTTTCGATATCTGCCTGGCGGCCGTGGGAATTATCATTTCCGCGCCGATCGTCGTGCTGTTCGCGATGCTTATAAAGCTGTTTTCTCCCTCCGGTCCGGTGATCTATTTCCAGCAGCGGGTGGGGATGGGTGGACGCGTGTTTAAGATATATAAACTGCGGTCAATGCGGCCGGACGCGGAAACCGGCAGCGGTCCGATTTGGGCTAAGGAGCGGGGTGATCCGAGAGTTATTCCGGTTATCGGAGAATTTATGCGCAAGACGCATATTGATGAACTGCCTCAGTTTCTAAACGTTTTCAAGGGAGATATGAGCTTGGTCGGCCCCCGGCCGGAGCGGCCGGAGATGGTCCAGAGCCTTAAAGAGCAGGTTCCCGGATATGAACAAAGACTGCGGGTCCGTCCCGGAATAACCGGCTTGGCGCAGGTGCGTCATTGTTATGACCGGAATATAAGGGACGTAAAGAAGAAGATAAAACTTGATCTCTTATACATAAGGAAGATGTGTTTTCTGGGGGAGCTGGATATTATGGTAAAAACGGTTGTGGTAATTTTTACCGGTCAGGCCATCAGGTAATCAGGAGGGGAAGCCAGGATTGAGTGGCATCTTAAAAAAATTATAAGAGACGTAAAGCCGACTCTTTGCACATATAAACACAGGTAATCAAAAACAGGAGGTAGGGGAGTGAATAAGGTTTTTATTTCAACAGTGATTGCGCTTGCCGGGATCATGCTGCTCGTTCAGCCGGCGGCCGCGGTTACGTTCAGCATGTCTCCGGAACAGATCCAGGCGCTGTACGAGACCTACGAGGATCCGAACAGCAGTTCGGTTCTGTATTCGGTCCAGGCAAACGCTCAGGGAGCTAAATTCGTTGGTGATCTGGTAAACCAGGGTTGGGCGCAAATGCAGATCGGCGCAAATTACTGGGGGATTCCGTTCGGTGGGAGCGCGGGTGATGCTCCGACCAATATGGCGCTGGGGCTGGGAAGCCTGGCCGGATATGATGCCTTTGGCCTCAACTTCTACAACTATGATGAAAATCCCTGGAAATATAACCTATACTTTAACGTTGGTTATACCGGATCGGGAGAGGCAGACTATTATGTGCAGGGCAATTGGACCGAGGTCGCGGGTGGGCAGAACTCCGGCCTGATCCTGGATTTTACGAATGCCCAGGTCTGGGGCGGCGGGTACAATGGGGGGTCCGTGGACCTGTTTTCGATCACCGGATTGAATCTTGCTCATATCTCGAACATCGGGTTTGCTATCGGTGCGAATGTGCCTCAGGATGGCATGTTTCCGGATTACACTTTTGAAACCATAGTCACTCCGGTTCCGGAACCGGCGTCCATGCTGCTGCTTGGCCCGGCTTTGCTGGGACTTATCCGGTTTAAAAAGAAGAAGAGCTGATCTGATTTTAATAACCCGCGGGAATCAGGGCTTAAGCTCTGATTCCCGTTAAAAAACAAAGAAAAATGAAAAAACTACTTTGGATTACATTCGCGGCAGCGGTTATTATTTCGCTGTCTACGGTATCCTCGTTTGCAATGGGAGAAAGACCGACCGTGCAGAACGCGGGATTCGAGGCCGGTAACCTGTCCGGTTGGACCAGTGCGGGCAATGTCAGTGTCGTTGAATCCGGCGCGCAAGAGATTATGCCCTATGCGGGAAATTACATGGCGCAGATCTACGGCTCCAGTTATACGAATAACACCTGGTTGTCGCAGGATGTCTCGATGCAGGAATACGGCTTCTTTGCGCCGGACATGCCGGCTTTCGGTATAAGCGCCAGATACAATCTGGTAATGCCGGACTATCCGCCGTATGATAATCCCGCGTTTAAGGTGGCGATAAACGGAAACACTGTTTTCTCAGTTAGCGATCCGAGCTCGGGAATCGATGTCACCGGGTGGCAGGAATTCACTTACTTTTTTCCTGAACCGGTTACAGCATTCAATGTCACCTTTTATGCCGGCAATACCGGCGATACGATCAGTTCGCCTACGGCGTATATTGATAACGTAGCTTGTGTTTATAACGAGGACACATCTCCGGTTCCGGAACCAGCCTCCATGCTTCTGCTTGGACCGGCGCTTCTGGGGCTGCTTGGATTAAAGAAAAAGAAAAGCTGATAGCAGTTAGTTGTTTTGGCGGGGAAAGGAGCAAGCTCCTTTCCCCGTTTTATTTTACAGACCGTCTCCAGGAAGTTGGATTCTCTTTAGTCTGGTTGACTAATTTTTGAATTTCAGAAAGCGAGGGGGGCTGTGCCCGCCCCCCTGTTATTCTGATGCCCCCCATGCCCTACTTTCTTTAACGTAAAGAAAGTAGGCAAAGAAAGCAGGCGCACGGGATGCTCGGAGCGAACGTTTCAGTTATTTCCTGAAAGACCCCCAACCCCTAAAAGGGGATTCAGGTGAGCACTTCACGGAAAAACAGAAACGTAGGATTACTCCTGCGCTCCCTAAGGCGCCACGGGATGTATGAATATTCGGCCTCCCCTTGAAAGAGTGAACCCCATCCAACCTCGTAGATTGAACGGGGTTTATTTCTCAGCAATTTCAGGGGAGAAACAGGGGGGGCGGGGACAGCCCCCCAAAAGCTTCCCTGAAATTGCTAAGAAGCAAAACAACCAGATTAGACCAAATATTTCTTATTCTGGTTGTCTATCCTGTGATTAATGATTGACAGCATTCAGGAGCTGTGATATATTCTTTCTTCGATGTAAACACATTAACAATTCTTTTTTTTTGTTTTGAATGTTCAGTTTTTTAAACAAAAACCCATCAACGTAAAATTTTCTAAACACTATGATTGAAAAACAACGTTTTTCCCAATTCGGGCTGATCAGTAAATCCTGGTCAAGTACTATTGATGCTTTGTTAACCTGGCCCAGATTGATGCGGCCGTTCTTTTTCATGGCTGTGTTCGAGATCGGGCTGCTGGTGCTGCTGTTCGTGGCCCTGCAGCCGCCGTTTGTGGAGAAGATCGCTCCGGTGGTAGTCCGATATTGGGGCCAGGGTTCACTCCATTTTCCGCAGATTCTCCTGCTTCTGGCGCGGCTGTTTAATCTGTCGCGTTATGCTATCGTCCTGCTCATCGGGGCGTTTGCTACCGGAATGACTATTGCCGGTGTGGAACAGTATCATAACCGGGAAAAGGTATCACTGCGGCGGGTTATTGGAAAGACCTTCCGCAAGTATATCGGACTGATCATCATCACTTTAATCGCTTTCGGGGCCGTGGCTGTTCTTTCCCAGGCGGTAAATCGCGTGGCGATTAAAATTTTAAGCCTGTCCGGAACAAGCGGATTTATGGGGATAAGCCAGGAATATTTGCCGTTGTTATTTATCGCTGCGGGGATAATCGCGGCCGGTTTTGTTCAGGCCCTGTTCGTGTTCGCCGCGCCAGCGCTGATGATTGACGATACTAATTTTTTGAAGGCTGTTTTCCGCAATTTCAAGGTCGCGTTGTCTAACCTGGCGGCAGCGATTTTTCTCGTCGTGTTACCGATTATTATACTTATACCGATCCAACTGCTTTTAGTCGATCCGTATCCATTGATGCGGAAAAGTTTTCCGGAAATCATATTTGTTCTTCTCAGCGCTGATGTTCTGGTAACCATGTTAGTGAACGTGTTTATTACGATAAGCGCGGCTAATTGTTATATTATTCTGAAGGGCAGGCAGAGAAAGTGAAAAATATTCTTAGACCGCTGATCCAGGGGATCTGCATCATTTCGCTGCTGTTGTCAGTTTACGGCTGCGGAGAACAGTATCAGAGAGAACGGCTGGTCTGGATGGCGGAGCGGTCTGCCGAACCGGTGTTCCTCAACGATGGTAAAGTATCCCGGTTTGATTTTGAAAAAGCGGTGAAGATGTTCGAGGGGGTTATCGCCGCTATGCCGGAAACCCCTGCCGCTCTTAACGCGCGGTTCCGGATCGGGCAACTGTTTATCGCGCGGGGAGAGTCGGAAAAGGCAAGGGATGTGTATGCGCGGATAGAGGCAGACGCCGCGGAGAATAAGGAAGTGGCCGCGACTGCCGCCTTTGCTTCGGCCCGGACGTTTGAAGCGTCGGGGGACTGGATTGAGGCGGAAAAAAGGCTGCGCGGGATTATGGAGACATATCCTCAGACGCGTCAGGCGCTGAGAATCCCGATATATATCGCTCGATATTATCGTAAGAATAATATGCCCGAAAAGGCGGAGCTTGCTTACGGGCAGGCAGTGATGAAGTACCAGCAGTTGGCAGATACCTACCCGAATACTAAGGGTGCCCTGTTCTGTGAAAATCTTGTAGTCCGGGTTCTTCTTGAACAGGAAAAATGGAGTCAAGCCGTAGAGTTTATTCAGGGTCTGGGTGAAAAATATCGTCTGGGGCCGGATACTCTGCTTATCCTGGGAAACATATACAGCAACAAACTTCAGGACCAACAGGCAGCGCGAAAAGTCTTTGAGAGAGTTTTAACTGAGTACCCGGAGCATCCTCTGGTAAAGAAGGCGCGCGAAGGTCTGCAGTCTCTTAGTGACAGCTGAACAGGAGAATCTGTTTAATCCTGTCTGATTATTAAGGAATGATTCCGCTTAAGAATTGCCTCAAGGAAGAGGTGAATAAAATTAATATCTCTTTTAGGAGGCAAATGAAGACCCGCATTCTGATTACTGATGATGAACTCCATTTACATGAATCTCTCCTTAAGGCTTTAAATCTCCAGGGGTATGAGGTCGATACAGTCCGAAACAGGGAAGACGCCTTCCGGCTGATGCAATCAAGGCCCGTAAATCTGTTGCTTGCCGATCGGGATTCGTCTCAGGCGGGGAAGGATTTTTTGCGCCGGATGCAACAGGAACATCCGGACACCCGGGTAGTGCTAATGAGTCAGCAGCCGGACGTTGACAGCGCGGTGGAGGCGATAAAGCTGGGCGCGTATGATTATATCTCCAAACCGGTTTGTGACCAGAGGATCGGGAATATCCTGGTAAAGCTCGCGGCAAAGTCTGAAAAAAAAGCCTCAGACATTTCCGACGGCAAGGCCGTAAATGAAGTGGAAAGCTTTCACAATGTTATCGGCCAGGACCCGAAGATGCGCGAGATATTTTCCCTGATCGAGGCGATTGCGGACTCTGCTTCCACGGTACTTATTTATGGTGAGAGCGGGACGGGAAAGAGAATGATCGCCCAGGCTGTTCATCAGGCCGACAAAAATCGCAGTGGGAATCCATTCATTGAAGTCAGCTGCGGCGCTTTGCCGGAGACCCTGCTGGAAAGTGAACTGTTCGGACACGTGCGGGGTTCATTTACCGGAGCGATTAAAGACCGGGCTGGCCGGTTTGAACTTGCCCACGGCGGGACCCTGCTGTTGGATGAGATCGATACCTGCTCGCCAAGCCTCCAGGTGAAGCTACTTCGGGTGCTGGAGGATGGTAATTATGAAAGAGTCGGGGATGTCCGCACGTTGCGGTCGGATGTCCGGATTATTGCCGCGACGAATCAGGTTATTGAGGAACTTGTCGCCAAACGCGCCTTCCGGGAAGATCTGTTCTGGCGGCTGAACGTCATTAACATTCATATTCCGCCTTTAAGAGAAAGAAGTGGTGATATTCCGCTTTTGGCCCGGCATTTTCTGGTTAAGTACGGAGAGCGCTGTTCCCGGATGAGGAAGAGAAATTATCCCCGGGGGTTTTCCGAAGAGGCAATGCGGGCGATGATAAATTACAGATGGCCTGGAAATATCCGGGAGTTGGAGAATACTATTGAGCGGGCCTGTATCCTGAACAGATCGAATCTGATCGAGTTAAAGGACCTGCCGGATTCGCTGCGGTATCCGCGGTTATCCGCCAGCCGTCAAAAGGCGGAAGAGATTTCTTCTTTAAAAGAGGCCTTGCGGGATCCGGAAAAGGATATTGTGATTCAGGCGCTGACCCGGCTGAACTGGAATTGTTCGCGAACTGCCGAACATCTGGGAGTAAACCGGACCACACTGTATAATAAAATGAAGACTTACGGTATCCGCCGGCCCGGCGGGGGAGAGGCATCTTAAGGCGTTTTCTTTAGCTGACTCAAGATCGATGCCGCGATTTCTTTGCCGATATGTGGAACTTTTTCAAGTTGTTCCACAGACGCTTGTTCGAGTGTCTTAAGATCCCGGTATCCCCGGTCGAATAAATGCCGCGCCCTTAATCTTCCCACTCCCCGCAGGCTTACCAGTTCGGTGAGTTCTTCTTTTATCCCATAGCGAAGCCGGGTCCGAAACCGGTGCAATGGTTTTATGCCGGAAGGGATGCGGAAAAGCCGCGCCAGTTCAATGGTCGCATAAGCCAGCCATTCCGCGGTCTCCACAAACCGGTGGACATCACCGGGACCGATGGAAAAAAAGTCACAGATCGTTTCCTCCTGCTCCTCATCCATCCAGTGGTTGATCATCCACAAAGTTTTCACCTTGGCCAGATGCGTGCTGTAGTCGTCCATGGCGAAAAAAGGAATATCCAGTTCCTCGGCGTGTTTATCGGCAAAGGGAACTACTTTCTCGATATCTTTTTTGGCCAGGGCCAGAATATTCATGTCTGGCAGGGAATTGATCAGGTAAAGCAGAGAAATGGGTGATGAGGGTGAGTACTTGCGCAGGTAATCCCGGATGAGTACAGCGCTTACCGGATCGATGTAAAGACGGCTGATTCGGCTGCCGAACGGCGTGGGAAAGAATTTACTGCTTTCGGACCTGATCATCTCTTCCTGCTCGAGAAAATCCAGGATAACATCGACCATGGCGTTGAGTTCATAATGTTTCTGCTGGCTGGAAAAGAATGTCCGGCCGATGAACTGGAAGGCGCTTTCCCGGCTGGTGATAAATCCGCTGACGCAGGCTGCCAGCAGATGAGCGCGCAAGGCGCTTTCACTGGCCAGTTGAGAATAAACAGGCTCCGGATCGGCGAAGATAAACCGGCTGAAAAGTTCTCCCCGTTCCCGCGGTGTTTTGGCGAACATTATCGCTTCACCGAATTTATCGTACTTGGGCCGTCCGGCCCGTCCGCTCATCTGTTTGTATTCCATGATACTGATCGGACGCATTCCGGCTCCGGAGACGTAACGGTAAAGACTGCGGATAATGGTAACCCGGGAGGGCAGATTGACTCCCACGGCCAGGGTCGGGGTGGCACAGATGATCTTGATCTGATTCAGGCGAAAGGCATTTTCAATGATCTTTCGATGCGCGTGGGTCAGGCCGGCGTGGTGAAAGGCGACTCCCTGAAGAACGCATTCCGACAGCTGGCGGCTCAGTTTAGTGACCTCGGCCGCGGCCAAAAGGTCTTTTGCTGCCTGGGCCAGGTCTTGTTTATCCTTCGCGTCCAGGATGCCGGTGATATTTTGCGCGACCCGCTTTGCCTCGCTTTGAGCTGTACGGCGTGTATTTAAAAATACAAGTACCTGTCCCTGCGCGCGGACGCACTCGGCGGCCAGAGCCGCGGTCTCATCTTTAATCCCCTGAAAGTCGACAATGTGTTCGCTTCCGTCGGCGAATGTTACCTCTCCGTTGCAATATACCCCTTCCTTCAGAGGGACGGGACGCCAGGAGCTGGTTACGAGAACGGCATTCAGCCACTCGGCGATTGCTCCGGCGTTGGCGATCGTGGCGCTGAGTCCGAGGACCCGGAGTTCCGGGTTGACGCTGAGCAGACGGGTAAGCACTATCTCCAGAGTCGGGCCGCGCCCGGATTCCCCCAGGTAATGGACCTCATCGGCGATTACACAGGCCAGACGCGTGGAGAGCAGCCGGGCATCGTGCCGGAGCAGGGAATCAACTTTTTCCGCGGTAGCGATAATAATATCAAACCGGGAGATAAAATACTATTGAGTGTAAGGACAATGGTAAC
>JAGYOO010000350.1 GCA_018399295.1 Candidatus Omnitrophota bacterium
AACGCCTGAATTCTAACCTTGAACAACCTTCTAAACTATGGTAATTTTTTTCAATAACAATTTTAGCACTCATCAATGGAGAGTGCTGATAAAAAAGGAGGTGTGTTGATGAGTATCAAACCGTTAGGAGATCGGGTGCTGGTTCGGGTGCTTGAGCCCGAGGAAAAGACAAAGGGGGGGATTCTTCTTCCTGATACCGCGAAGGAAAAGCCGCAGGAGGCTGAGGTAGTTGCCGCGGGTAAAGGTAAGACCCTGGAGAATGGAACAGTGCAGGCGCTGGAAGTAAAAAAGGGAGACAAGGTTCTGTTTGGTAAGTATTCCGGGACCGAAGTGACCACTAAAGACGGCGAGGATTTTCTTATCCTCAGAAGCGATGACATTCTTGCGATTATCGACTAATTATTTATAAGGAGGTGACTCATGGCAAAGCAATTGTTGTTCGGTGAAGAGGCCCGCAGGGCAGTTTTGCGCGGAGTGGAACAGCTCGCCCGTGCGGTTAAGGTAACGCTGGGGCCCAAAGGAAGAAACGTGGTTCTGGATAAGAAATTTGGTTCTCCGACTATTACTAAGGATGGAGTAACCGTGGCGAAAGAGATCGAGCTGCAGGATCCCTATGAAAATCTGGGCGCGGAACTGGTAAAGGAAGTTGCTTCCAAGACCAGTGATGTTGCTGGTGACGGTACGACTACTGCCACGGTTCTGGCTGAGGCCATTTTCCGTGAAGGACTTAAAAATGTTACCGCCGGAGCGAATCCGATGGCCTTGAAGCGCGGCATTGATCAGGCCGTGGAAGAAGTAATTAAAGAGCTGAAGAAACTGTCAAAGCCGGTTAAGGAAAATATCAAAGAGATCGCCCAGGTTGCCACTAACTCAGCCAACGGTGATTCCAATATCGGTGATCTGATTGCTGAGGCAATGGACAAGGTCGGTAAGGACGGGGTTATTACCGTGGAAGAGGCCAAGTCGATGTCCACCACCCTGGAAGTTGTCGAAGGGATGCAGTTTGACCAGGGTTACCTTTCGCCTTACTTTGTCAGCGATCCTGATCGGATGGAAGTGGTGCTGGAAGATCCTTACATCCTGATCCAGGAGAAGAAGATCTCCGCTCTGAAGGACCTGCTGCCGCTGCTGGAACGCGTGGCGCGGGCCGGAAAGCCGCTGATGATTATCTCCGAGGATGTTGAGGGTGAGGCGCTGGCGACATTGGTAGTGAATAAGATCCGCGGGACTCTTTCCTGCGCGGCGGTAAAGGCGCCTGGTTACGGCGACCGGAGAAAAGCCATGCTGGAAGATATCGCGACTTTGACCGGTGGTAAGGCGATTACCGAGGAATTGGGGATCAAACTGGAGAATGTCGATGAGTCATTCCTTGGTCGGGCGAAACGTGTTCGGATTGACAAGGAAAATACTACGATCGTTGAGGGCGCGGGAAAGACGAATGACATTAATGCCCGCATCTCCCAGATTAAAAAACAGATCAGTGATACTGATTCTGATTATGACCGGGAAAAGCTGCAGGAGCGGCTGGCGAAACTGGCCG
>JAGYOO010000351.1 GCA_018399295.1 Candidatus Omnitrophota bacterium
TTTATTATAAATAAATATTCAAAGAAAGATTTAGCTGACTTTTAATCCGGTCGCGTCAAGCAGCCGGGAAAGAGTCCGACGGGAAAAATAATACAGGTGATAGCGGTTAATCCCCCACCACCTGGCCTTTAAAATCCGGCTGGCCAGGCTCTCGATGTCCGGCGTGTTGATATAAACGATCCCGTCCGGTTTTAAAATTCGCCTGATCTCCTCCAGAGACTGGCGCGGATTCATAAAGTGTTCGATCATATCTTCCAGGACAACGGCATCGAAACTGCTGCTGGGAAACCGGGCCTCCTCCAGGGACATGTTTTTCACATCAATACCGAACTTATCCCGGCAAAAATTCACGGCCCAGCAGGAGAGCTCGACGCCGGTAACCTCCCAGCCGCGCTTTTGGGCCTCATCCAGAAAAAAACCCGTACCGCAGCCGACCTCCAGCAACCGGTTGCCGTGCCGAAACCCTTCCAACTTCGACAACACCCGCCGGGCGGTCAGTCGCCGGCCCTGTTCCTCTTCCACGTACTTTTCATCAACCATGTCCGAATACTGCTTCAAGATCTCCTCAGAATCTTCCCGGCGGGAAACGTAGACAAGACCGCACTTCCGGCATCTTACGACCTCCCGGGGCAGGGTCAGCGCGGCCTCGCTGATACGATAGCCGCCTTCCTTGCCATCGTCGGAATTTCTGTACTCGATCACATACTGATTTGAACCGCAAAGATTACAGTTTACTTCCCGCATGGTTTGTCCCCTTCCAGTCGATACTCAAACGCCCCGGCACACGCCTTCCGGTAACCCGGTCAAACAGGGTCAGCCGGACTCTGAAAGCGTTTGGAGCTGTCTCCGGGATAAACAGGTTATAATATTCGGTTACTACCGCTCCCGGCTGCCAGAGATAACTCGGGTATATCCGGTAACAAAGCGGCCTTTCCGTCTCGGCCACAATCCTTCCCTTTTCATCCGTTACTTCCATTAAGAACCAGTAGTCGGAAGAAGGTTTCTGCAAAGCCTGCCAACGCAGCCGCAGACTCATCTTGCGGCCGCCCTTCTCCAGAGAAACCGGCGCTGCCGCGTCCAGGGTGCGTAACAGGAGTTTGTGATCATACACCAACAGGATCCTTTTTGGTTCCTCCAGCAATGGCGGGTCTATCCGGAATAATACCTCTCTCCCCGGGGCCTCAGACTGTTTAAGAAGCACGGTATTATTGAGCGTCTTTTCGATGATCCAGTTTCTCCCCCAGAAAAAGCGGCAGATATTCTCCTCCGACCGGCCGTAACGATAGAACGAGTCAAAGCCAAGAAGATCATTGAAATCGATCAGGGCGTATTCGACATCAGCCGGCAACTTATACCGCTGGCGGGAAAGAGTGTAAAATCCATGTACCACGTGATGAAACGAATACAGCGCCGGCCGTTGGGTCAGATACGGCAGAAACCCGAATGTTGCGACTATGGAAGCTCTTTCCGGCACCTTTTCCGTAAACGCCTCCATCTGCTCGTGCC